>CAMVOY010000016.1 GCA_947169235.1 uncultured Lachnospiraceae bacterium
ACTCGTGACCTGCGAGGAAGCAGAAGCACTCTGTCTCCTCCTCGAGGAGCATCTTTCCGAGGTTACCATGTCCAAGACCGACCTTACGGTGATCAGCAACAGAACCCGGGATGCAGAAGGACTGAAGTCCCTCGCCGATAGCTGCAGCTGCGTCAGCTGCGCGACGTGCTCCCTTCTTGATAGCGATAGCTGCACCTACTGTGTAAGCCCAGCATGCATTCTCAAAACAGATAGGCTGGATGCCCTTTACCAGATCATAAACATTGAGTCCGGCATCCTCCGTTATCTTTTTAGCATCCTCGATCGAAGCAATACCATACTCACCGAGGACCTTGTTAATCTGGTCAATTCTTCTTTCATATGATTCAAACAGTGCCATAGTGATTACTCCTTTCTCGGATCGATAATTTTTGCTGCGTCATCGACACGACCATACTGACCCTTGGCTTTCTCCCAAGCCTCGTTCGGTGTGTCGCCTGCTTTGATGAAATCTGTCATCTTGCCGAGATTGACGAACTGGTATCCGATCACCTCGTCATCTGCGTCAAGAGCAAGACCTGTTACATAACCCTCAGCCATCTCTAAGTAACGAACGCCCTTAGCCTTGGTTGCATACATCGTTCCAACCTGTGAACGAAGTCCTTTTCCGAGATCCTCAAGACCCGCACCTACAGCAAGACCGTCATCAGAGAATGCACTCTGGCTACGACCGTATACGATCTGTAAGAACAGCTCACGCATAGCGGTGTTGATCGCGTCACATACAAGGTCTGTATTGAGCGCCTCGAGAATTGTCTTTCCCTGGAGAATCTCAGCTGCCATAGCTGCTGAGTGAGTCATACCGGAACAACCGATAGTCTCAACCAAAGCCTCCTCGATAACGCCGTCCTTAACGTTCAGCGAAAGCTTGCAGCAACCCTGCTGCGGAGCGCACCAGCCAATACCATGAGTAAAACCTGAGATGTCTTTGATCTCTTTAGCATGTACCCACTTGCCCTCTTCAGGGATCGGAGCAGGCTCATGCTTTGCACCCTTAGCAACCGGGCACATCATTTCAACTTCTTTTGTGTAAATCATTGCAATCTCCTTTCACATAAAATTTTGCGAATCACAAACATAGTCAGATTATACAACCTTTTGGGACATTTTTCAACATAAAAATGAAAAAATCCTTGCGTTTTCGACTCTTGTATGTTATTATCCGAATTGGTAAGAAAAAACAGAAAAAGAAAAACACCAGGCAGCGCCTCAAAACAACGAAAAATGGCGCAGAAAGACATGAACGGGGTAGCGTGGATGACTATCTGGAATGTGTTCAATCTGATGGGAGGGCTTGCTCTCTTCATCTTCGGAATGAATCTTATGAGCGACGGGCTCAAGCTCGCCGCAGGTTCTTATCTCAAGACAATCCTTGAAAAACTAACCAAGAATCAGTTCATAGCAATGTGTGTCGGAGCAGGTCTTACTGCACTGATCCAGAGCTCGAATGCTATGTGTGTAATGGTGGTCGGTTTCGTAGGAGCCGGCATGATGAAGCTGGAGCGAAGCGTCGGAGTACTGATGGGTGCAAAGATCGGTACCACCATCACCGGTCAGCTCATCGCCTTCAATATATCGGAGATCGCGCCGGTCATCGCTTTCACCGGCGTTGTTATCATAATGATAGTTAAAAAACCGACCTGGAAAAATGTCGGCAACATCATTACAAGTCTCGGTGTGCTTTTCATCGGTCTCGGAATGATGAGTTCTGCCATGAAACCTTTGGCGAACGAAATATGGTTCCAGGATATACTCGTAGGCGTGTCAAATCCGGTTCTTGCGATGTGCGTCGGATTCATCTTCACGGTTATCATCCAGAGTGCATCAGCTTCAGTCGGTGTACTGCAGATGATGGTGCTCAACTCGATCATCGGCTTTGACCAGGCATTCTATATCATGCTCGGTATGAATATCGGAGCAAGTGTGGCTCCGGCACTCGCCTCTATCGGCGGACGTAAGGATGCAAAGAGAGTTGCCTTGATCGTGGCGCTGTTCGAGTCCATCGGAATGATACTGTTTATGGTACTCACCAACGTGTTCCCGCAGATCCTCGAATGGATGGTGGCTACATCGCCGGATAACCCGTCAAGACAGATAGCGAATGCCAACACGATCTTTAACGTGGTAACCGTGCTCATACTCCTGCCGTGCTCGAAGTACCTTGTGAAGCTCTCACATCTTATCATACGCGGAGATGATGCCGAGGAGGAAGGCAATACTCTTCTGTTCATCGACACATCCGGCTATCAGACCGGAACCGTGCTCCTCGGGCAGATCGACTCTGAGGTGGGGCGTATGCAGCATCTCGCCAGGACGAACCTCGAGGCATCCACGAAGGTATTCTACGAAAAGGATGTCCTGTCCGAAAAGGACTTCCGCAAAAATGAGTCGAACTTAGACTTCCTGAATAAGGAAATAACCAATGCCCTGACCATGACCAACACGCTGAACTTATCAGCCACAGAGGCTAACCATGCGGGACATCTGTATCATATTGTAAACGACTTCGAACGAATCGGAGATCATGCCGAGAATATGCTCGGTTACGCTCTCACGATGAAAAAGAACAAAGAAAAATTCACCGGCAAAGCGCTCAAAGACCTCAAGCAGCTTTCAAATGAGGTTTACAAGATATTCGATCTGGCGTGTGAGTATTTCTACTCACCTGATGCGGAGACTTACCAGATCATAAACGATATGGAGGAAGGCATCGACGATATGGTCGCAAAGATGCGTAACTCAAATATCAAACGAATCAATAAGGCGAAGTGCGGTGCTACGGAGGGATTGTATTTCACGGAGATACTCGTGGATCTCGAGCGTATCGGTGACCACTCCATGAACATCGCAAAGTCCGTTAAAAAATACCCCGTATTCAAGCGCGGCGAGCAGATGGCATAAGACCTGCTCCGGATTTTTCATATTTTTCATATTTTTTCAAAAAAAGGGTAAAGTATCTGTAATTGTTTCCGATATATATGTTAGACGAATCGGTTGGATAGCCCTTTTTTGTGTTGTCTGAGATTCGTGAATATAGAACGAAACGTAAACCAAAGTCTGGTGCGTGAGTATCGGCATGGAGGCCGATGGCGCATAAGACGCTTACAGTACGAAAGTACGGAAAGGAAGGAACCTATGGCTGTAAATGGAATTGGCGGCGGACTTTCGGCTTATACGCAGTATCAGAACATGGCGGCTACGACCAAGAGGACTGATACGACCGGAAAAGCTGCAGAGACAGCTGCTGACACGGGCGTTACCGTAGAGTTCTCTGACGAGGCAAAGGAGGCTGCAGCTGCAGCAAAGGCTGCCGAGACGGAAACGACCGAAGAAAACAAAGTGGATGAGAAGCAGGCAGCACGCGAAGCCCTCATCAAAACCCTGAATGAGCAGCTGGATGCTCATACGCAGCAGATGCAGAATCTGGTTTCCCAGCTTCTCGGCGGAAAACCGCAGGAGAACGGATGGTCACTTGCAGAGACCTACCGTAAGCTTGCTGAGGCTGCAGATCCCGAGACGATCGAGCAGGCAAAGAAAGACATAGCCGAAGACGGAGAGTGGGGCGTTGAGAAGACCAGCGAGAGGATGTTCCAGATGGCGAAAGCTCTCTCAGGTGACGATCCTACAAAGGCAGACGAGATGATCGCTGCTGTGAAGAAGGGACTTAAGCAGGCTACAGAGGCTTGGGGAGAGGATCTCCCGGACATCTCACAGAAGACTGTGGATGCCACCATCAAAAAGCTCGAGCAGTGGCGCGACGGACTTTCTTCAGATCAGAGCGCTGATAAGGTAGCAGAGAAGACTCAGAGCTACCTGACCAATCAGGCGCAAAGTGCGTATTTGGCCGGAGTGGCGTGAGAACAACAGATTTAAAAAAGGAACCGAGGAATTGCACTCGGTTCCTTTTTTTATTTCGTTTCAAGCATCTGATCCAAAATCTCCGCCGCGCAAGCAACGAGTTCCGGACACGGACGCTTTTTATAGTATTCTTCGGTTCGCTCCTCAGCCTGGGGTCCCGGCTTGACAGCGACACCTTCCAGCAATTCGCGACAAATGATAGATCCGTTTTCATCGCGGAATCGCTTGGCAAACTCCTGAATCAACTTATAGTGATCATTTTTTTCAGGAGAGGATTTCGGATCATCATATCCGTGAACCATTCCGAGTACCATCAGCGCTCCACTGACACATCCGCATACCTCACGCATGCGTCCCATGCCACCACCAAACGACGATGCGATCTTTGCTGATGTTTCTCTATCAAGTCCGGTGATATCCTCAAAAGCACATAATACAGCCTGCGAACAGTTGTAACCTTCAGTAAAAAGATTCGCAGCCAATTCCGCATGATCCATAGTTGATCCCCTCATATTTTCTCTTTGGCACCTATCCAAACCACTCACCAGTATGTTTCAACCAGTTTTTTTGATTCTTCAGGAGACATTCCCATCTTTGACTCAATTTTTATTTCTGCATCGTCAGAAGAGCCACCATACTCCTTAACAATCTCAATGATTGCTCTGGCACCTTGCTCAATACCAAGTGCTCTGCCTTCTACAAGTCCGGCCTCAAGAGCATCGCGTTTCATGATCATCTCATTTTGTCTCATGACGATATACTCGCGACGCCACTCTGAATTCATCTTTGCTTCCTGTACAGCCATATCGAGCCTCCTTACATAATCGTCATCTGACATTATCCCCATAACATAATCCAGAAACGCCTTCAACTTGTCATCTACGTCATCCGCTGTTCCGATAGCATTAAGGACTACATTCATCGTTCCATCCTCAAGCTCCAGTTCCGGCTTTTCCTCACA
The DNA here is from genome assembly GCA_947169235.1 of uncultured Lachnospiraceae bacterium. Lineage (GTDB taxonomy): Bacteria > Bacillota > Clostridia > Lachnospirales > Lachnospiraceae > Eubacterium_F. The sequence goes on from CAMVOY010000016.1 coordinate 4,859, forward strand.
TCGATACGTAAATGTATACTTATGTAAACCCAAACCAAACAAATCAAACGGGCATATCATGATCACATATGAATCACTAAGTCTGTCATATTCCACACCTTTTTCAAGCAAACGTGTGTCCGCAATTGACAGGTAATACCGAATTCTTTTGGGCAAGTTTTGCTTGTCAAGCACCTGCATCTCTACCGTAAAAGCCGGACCATTCTGATCGACAGCATATACATCAAAACGAACACCATGGATATCTAATCCTATCTCGATTGTCTTTTGGGGTTCTATATCCAAATGTGAAATTCGAACACCGGGAATAATCATTTGAACAAGCTCCAATAAAAACTTCTCATTCTGCATAATTTTACAGAAAAGGAAATCATCACTTATTCCCAGCGACTCCCACGGAGCAATCTCCATTGTGCTATCTTCAACATCACGATCATTAATCTGAATATTAATATTCTGTTTTCCCATATCTTCACCTCCTATTTTACATGAATTACGCCACTTCGTCAAGATGAACGTAATTCTCCCGAGGAATCTGATATGATTTGAATTTTGGGTACCAAAAAGAGATGTCTTATAGACTTATCTGCGCTATTCACTTGTCTTCGAATCACGGAATCAAATTCCGAGTAGAATGATAAGAATCAATCCCCATGCGCAGCGATGAGGGTGATTGAATATATCGTACCACACTTTATTGTCATATGCAAGTCTTTTTTCTTTCAATAATCTTCCGTAATATAGCATTGTCTCCTCGCTTTTAAACCAGCTGAAACGCTCGAAATCTCGGGCTTTGCAAGCCCTTGACACCCCCCCATTTCATGATATAATAACCTAGGATTTGTGCTTTTTACATGCATTTCTCACTAATTGGGCACACCTAACACATATCTAGAAAGTATAAACAAGGAGGATAACTAGATGGGACTTGCAGAACTCGTCAAATATGAAGGGGATAATTCTACCTTTATATGGAAATATCCAAGCGAAGACTTTAACAAGATGTCAGAGCTTATCGTTCACGAAAGCCAAGAAGCAATTTTCTTTGCAAATGGACAGGCTGCTGACACTTTCGGACCAGGACGCTACAAATTGGATTCTGAAAATATCCCTATTCTTACCAAGCTAATTAACATAGTCACCGGAGTAAGCGTGTTCCACAGCGAGGTCTTCTTCATCAATAAAACTGTCCAAATGGCCATCAAATGGGGAACAGACTCAAAAGTACGTTTTATTGAACCTACTTTAGGTGTACCTCTTGAAATAGGCGCCTCCGGAGAAATGAATCTGGCCGTATCAGATGGAAGAAAACTCCTTCTCAAGCTGGTTGGAACAATGGGCGGTATAGCATGGAGCGAAAGCGGTGATGGCTTTACCAAATCACTTCAACAGTCGTTCAAACCACTCATTTCAACGGCTGTAAAATCACATCTTTCCGCTTCTATCAAACAAGAAAACCTGGATCTCATTGATATTGATGAGCACTTAATTCAACTATCAGACATACTAAAGCAAAACATTATCTCAGGCTTTGAAGAATACGGATTAACAATTCCCGAGTTCTATGTTACCAATATCGTATTGCCTGAGAATGATCCAAACTTCAAGCGTCTCAGAGAATTACATACAATCGAGCTCCAAAAAAAGATGGCCACGGCCGAAGCCGAGGTACGAACCACTCAAGCTGAAAGTAAAGCTTCTTACATGACTGCTGAGGCTGAAGCTGAGGCAAAAATCAAAGCAGCTCAAAGAGAAGCTGTTCTAGAAGCCCAGACCACAGAAACTGAAGTTGCAAAACGAGAAGCCGAAAGAAAACTGATTCAAGCTCAAGCTGATGCGGAAGCCAACAGATTATCCGGGTTCTCAGAAGCCGCGGTAATGCAGGCAAAAGGATACAATCAGAAAGATGTTATCCAAGCCGATGTTCAAAAAGCATACGCGGAAGGAATCGGAAACATGGGCTCTAATATCGGAGCCAGCGGTGGTAGCGCCTCCGTAATGGGAGACATGCTTGGTTTAGGAGTCGGCATGGCAACGATAGGTGCCGTAACTCCGCAAATCGGAGAAATGATGAAGGGTTTGAACTCTGGAACTGCAAATACAGGCATTGATAATACATCCAGAGGAGATTCCTCTTCTATCAACAGTCCTATCAAATGTCCTAAATGCGGAAACACAGTTCCTAATAACGCCAAATTCTGTTTAGAGTGTGGCACAAAAATCGAATTTCTAAATGATAACGAGATTGTATGCCCTTCATGCGGAGAAAAGACCACTAACGGCAAATTTTGTATGAACTGCGGTACCCCTTTATCAACAAAATGCCCCAACCCTGACTGTGGTGCTAACATCCCTATCGGTGGTAAGTTTTGCTTAGAATGTGGTACGAAGATTTCACAAACAACAGGCGAAAGTGAGGAATAACAATAAATGACAGTCTTTAAATGCAAAATGTGTGGCGGAGACCTCGAAGTTCATGATGATGGCAAAACGTGTAGATGCATGCATTGTGATCGAGAACAAACTCTCCCCAATACAGATGATGATCGAATCAGAAGTCAATATGACAGGGCTAACGCACTTAGGTTGAAATCTGAGTTTGATCGAGCCGAAAAGATATACACCGAAATTACTCAAGAGTCACCAAACGATCCCGAGGGATACTGGGGTTTGATTCTATGTCGCTACGGTATAGAGTATGTCAATGATCCAAAAACAGGAAACCGTATACCAACATGTCACCGAGTTTCTTTTGAATCAGTAATCGCTGACGAAGACTACAAAAAAGCTCTCGAATTTGCAGATATCAGCCAAAAAATACTGTATGAGAACCAAGCAAAGGAAATCGACGAAGTACAACAACGCATCTTGTCTATTTCAAGGGAGGAAAATCCCTACGATATTTTTATATGCTACAAAGAAACAGATGAAAACGGCTCACGAACCGAGGATAGTGTCATCGGAAATGATCTTTACTACCGCTTGAGCGATGCGGGATTTCGCGTTTTCTTTTCTGCAATTACCTTAGAAGACAAGCTTGGTCAGGATTATGAGCCCTATATATTCTCCGCACTGAATTCTGCAAAAGTCATGCTTGTTCTAGGCACAAAAAATGAATTCTTCAATGCAGTATGGGTAAGGAATGAATGGTCTCGTTTTCTTAAATTACTCAAAAATGATCGATCAAGATTACTCATACCTTGTTATAAAAACCTTGATCCATATGATCTTCCTGATGAGTTTGCACATCTTCAAGCCTTAGACATGGGCAAAATAGGCTTTATAAGTGATCTTATCCGCGGTGTAAAAAAAATCATCCAACCAGAAACAACCACTAAACAGACCTCATCTGAACAACCTACTGTAGTTTCATCTTCTGCAAACACAGCTTCGCTCGAAAAGCGAATGTTTATGAGTATTGAAGACGGAAAATGGGAAGATGCTGACACATTTTCCGAAAGAATACTTGATGTGGATGCTGAAAATGCGATTGCTTACCTCGGAAAGCTTATGATAAAGCTTAATGTAAGAAAACGCGAACTATTAAGCAGCCAGGACGAGATACTAATCTCTCACAAAGAATTTCAGCGCGCGATTGATTTTTCATCCGGTGAAACCAGACAAGAAATCGAATCCTATTCAAAGGGACAGCTATACAACATCGCCTTTAAGTATTTGGAACAATCAGATAAATCTGCAAATGATTATCTGAAAACAGCCAATATCTTTCTCAATGCTTCCGGCTACAAAGATGCGGACGAACAAAAAAGAATCGCGATGGATGAATACGAAAAACTAATATCAGAATCTAATGATAAGTTATGTGAGTCTGCAAAACAAGTTGCAGACTCAACATCAATCCCTGAAATTGATAAGATGATTGAAGAACTATCCTCATTAAATGGATGGGGCGAATCAAAAGAAATCATTCAGAATCTCTTAGATAAGAAAAAATCATTGATCAGAAACAGAGTTAAAGATGCACTTCACGATCAACAAATACCCATAATTGATAGCACTATTGATTTGATTAAATCTATCAGCAATTGGGACGAAGCCACTGACTTTTTAAAATCCCTCGAACAAGAAAAGAACAGTTTGCTTGATAAAAAACTAATAGAAGATAAAAAGGACGCTGTTTTAGAAGGCATCTCATTATCAGAGCTTCATTCAAAATCAGGCAGGACTAGTGCGATTAAAAACGCTTGCTTTGCAACAATAATCGGTATACTTAATGTATTTTATTTTAAAACGGTATTATCTGTAAGCTTACCAATCATGCTTATATTTGAAATACCCGTTGCAGCTACGATTTTCTTAGTTTGGAAGAAATATTCCGATATCGCAGTCCGATATTTGTTTATCGAACTGGGTTTCCTTTCTTTAATTGCCATAATCGAATCATTTATGGACATATCTACTATACTGCCCGCAACCATTGTTATGCTTTGCTTTATTATTCAAAATTTATTGCAAGTACTTCACATAAATGAGAAAACAGGCCTTGTGAGGCAAATTCGGGATAGGTTTAAAACCACAAATTGGGAAACGAATTCGGAAATATCGGCAGTTATAAAAAAGTTCAACTGGGATGAAAAAAACAAAATAGACATAGACCCAATTTCAATGACAGATGATTCCACCTATGATAACGTTGAAAGTATCAAAGATTTTACTCCGGATTTTTTTATAGACTCGGAAACACTCTGTAATCTTGATAAAAAGAATAAAAAGTTACGTAACTACATTTATATTGCAAGCGGAATCGCCGTCACTCTATGTTTTATTATCACATTCATTATAAATAAGATCGACAATTCTTCCGAAATCTCGGATGAAATCTCTGTCGATTCAAATCTATCGTCTGATTCAACTACTTTGCAAATCGATACACATCATCTTGCTACAAAAGAAACCATCGACTCCACCGTTGATGAAGAACAAACCATCGATGAGAAGAATAACACAGAAGTTTCAACAAACGAAAATACACGCTCTATAAACGATGTAATCGCTGCATACAACGATTATCTTACAAAAGAGTATGGTACTGGCTCCTTAGCAAATCAACCTCTTTTCCATGAATCGATAAACGATGGTAAAGATGTTTGGATAGATGGTTGCCTTCTTTACGACATAGATGGGGATGATTACCCTGAATTATTTTTCAAAAGAAAAAATGATATGTTTCTATTATACTTCTACCCAAAACTAAATGATATCAGTGTAATCATCGATGATAATGATACCTATAGTTTTGATTATGATTTTCGTGTCAACCCTGAACACAATGGCGAAGTCTTTTATTCAGGATTGTACGATGGCGTTGAGAACAACTCTCTTCTTTCCTTCGAAGACTTAGAACTAATAACCCTTATGGAGTACAGTTATGATTCATCAGAAAAAGAATATTGCAAAACGTCTCAATTCTACGATCCCTATGATGATGATTCCGATATAACTGATGATGAAGTGCCTGCTGACTACGTTACAATTACCAAGAAAGAGTACAATCGCATAAAAAAAGAAACGGAAAAAAAATGTGAAGATTGGGATAGAATAACACCTGATTCATTGTACCTGTCACTTGATGATGCTTTTAATAGTTATAAATCATCTTTACCAAATTGATACTTGTGATAACCTCAAAAAATCAAAAACGATTCTGTTTTCACCACTTTTCAGCAAGGACACTGTGCAAGCGTCGATGCACAGTGTCCTAAATCATTTTCTTACTACACCTCTTTTATATCAACCACTTCATCATTTATCGTATACTTACATCTGGCCACTTCCAGATCAAGGTGCTCCTTACAGGTAACAACATCCTCATCAACCTCTGTTTTGATTTTCACCAGCATGTCGGAGTTACTCATCTTCACGGATGTATCACCACTCACGGAGCCTACTATCATGGCATCCTTTCCATGGCCCTCCCCTCTTACGCCTGTGTATGACAACGAAAGATCGGTATGACCTTTCAATGCACCCAGACACGTCGATCTGTCTCCTCGAGAATTAACGGATAATCCTGTACTCTCAAAATCTATCTGCGCCTGATCTCCATCCAATGTACCGATACATGCAATGGAAGAACCACCGACAAATGTTTTTATCGCACATTTATAGAACTTAACTTTGGCATTTCCCTTAATGGAGCCTATGCATATGCCGGATGTAAGTGAAAACTCCGATGTAAATGCACACTCACTGATCCTCAGATCAACATCTCCGGTCACAGCTCCTACGCCCACGCATTTGTTTGAGCTGGCCTCAAGAAGATACTTACCACGCTGAATCGAAATCCTTCCACCCAGACCGGAACCGATACAGATTCCTTTTTTCCCTGAGGTTTCGATATGGACCTCACCATCCTGATGGAACACCAGTCTTCCGTTTGCAGACTGAAGGTCATTTCCTATACCGAAAAACTCCTCTGAGTCAAGTATTATACTCAGATCACCGGTTCCCTCCAAAGTCAGCTTCGAGCTCTCAGGCACACGGATACCACCGCGCTTTAACACATTCTCTCCGTGAAGGATCAGCGTTACATCCGCGTTTTCACCGATATCGATACACGGATGCCCCTTTATATTTGTGAAATAAACATTCTCAAGCGTCAACACACCGTTGTAGTTCGGTGCTATCCTCATGTTAAGATTCGTAGGCATACCCGGCGCTCCTGTGAATGTCACATCACGACAGATCGGATTGTCTTCACCCACGACAATATCCGAGTAGCCTTCCTTTGTAAGCGTATTAAGCGGAACTCGGACAGTTCGTCCCGCCTTATAAGAACGTCTGGTTAAACCACCCTCCTTACGCTCTTTGGCATACTGCTTCATCTCTTCTTTTATCTTGCTGCCTATCTCCATGATTATCTCAGGTGCAGGCTTCGAGGTATAGTAGCCCTGTATCAGATCCGCACCGAGATGGATCACCATACGCAGCTCCTCCGAGGTCTCAACTCCCTCGGCCAAAGCCTTGATATCATTGTCATGGCAGAAATTGATGATCTCTCTGACGAAGTACTGCTTTTGCGGTCTGTCCTGAATATCACTCAAAAGAGAGCGATCGATCTTTACATAATCAGGCATATAACGAAGCAGGTTCGCTATGTTCGAATACCCTGTTCCGTAGTCATCAACTGCCATCTCTATTTTCTTTTTGCCGAAATAATCCTTAAGTCTGTCGAGCTCTTCATCAACAACCTCAGCCTCCTCAGTCATCTCCACGACAACACTTTTGTGAACCTTGTCAAAAAGTGTGTCCATCTCCGCATATACATTCTGGTCAAGCTTAACTCCGGGGATGCTGTTGATGAATACCTTTTTCCCGCCAAAAAGCTCCGGACTCTCATCGATCATACTGAGCACATTTAAAAATGTCGCCTTCTCAACATCTGCAAGACGTCCCAACATGCCACTGTATTTGATGATACTGAGCGGAGATACTCTTCTCTCGGTGCTCGAACGCATCAGCGCCTCAAATCCGAACACTTCGCCATCTTCCACATTTACGATCGGCTGGAAATAATATGTAAAAAGATTCTCATTGAGAAGTGCTTCCACTGTCTCACAGTCAGCCTTTTCCTCTCCAACCAGCTGCTCGACAGCCTGAACCTTTGCAAACTTCCGCGCTTCATTATTCTTCATCTCAGAAATATGCAAAGCCGAAGTACGTCTCAATGCTTCAAAGCTTCTGGCTACCTGCTCTATCCACTGACGGTATACGATATCATATGACCTTATCTTTTCACGATAACGAACCACTGCATAACCGAAGCATTCATCCTCATAGAACACCGGAGTAAAGAAATATGCACCGGGTTCATCGTCCTCTCCGAGCCCCGGCAAAAGATCCTTTGTCTCAAATATATCTGTCAGATCCACACAGCCATCCGACCCGTCGCTGTCATAGCAAACCGCGTGGATCATGTATTTGTCGTAGCCGTCATTTTTGCTGTGAACAGCCTCCTCATGATCCATCTCACCCCAGGTACGCTGCAGGCAAAGGTGGAACTCCTTTACATCATTTATCTGATAAGCATAGGTATATACCGTGCTCAAAAATCCCATGAGATTGACCTGACTCATCAGATCATCCGCCATGAAGTTGTTTATCGAATAATATCCATCCGTAGAAAGATCTGTCCCCCAGCTCTCACGGGTATTCGGCATCGGCTGGATCACCCCGTCATGACAGCCGCAGCTGGGTCCCGTCACGATCTCTGCTTTTGCCTTAAATTCCCCGACTTCTTTTCCCTGCATTTTTGCGATCAGGTACTCTGCCGCATATACACCGCATTGTCTCGCGGGAACGATCGCAGATGTGAGCGGTACCGGTGATGTACGTCCCTCCTCTGTGGAATCAAATCCCACTACTGCGATATCATCAGGAATATGATATCCCCTCTCGGTCAGCGCTTCGCACACGCCTATCGCCATCTGGTCATTGGCGCAAGCGATAGCTTCGGGTATCCCCGCATCTCCCGACAAAATCTGATCCACGCAGAGCTGTCCGCTCCTATACCAGAAATCACCATAAATGATCCTATCCTCACGTACCTCGAGTCCATGATCTCTCATTGCCTGTTTGTAAGCTTCGAGACGCTGCTTTGAGTGAGGATGCCATTTTTTACCTGTTAAAAAAGCGATGTCATTGTAATGATGATCTTCTATAAGATGTGAGACAAGCTCAACGATGGGAGTATATCCGTCCGTACATACCGAGTCAAAATAAGGACTCGTCTGCTCGATAACAATAACCGGCTTATCAAATCCCTCGTGGAGTTCCTCCTCGATTCGTTCTGCTATGCCGGTTGACTGGATAGTATCCTTGAGCATGACTACAGAATCAAAAAGATCGTAGTTGAAAAGAGAATAAATGTTTGACTCACCCATCTCCCGATCGGCGGTAGACTGGTATTTTCTATACATCGAAAAAACACAAACGTCGTAGTTCTCCCGTTGCGTCTGTGATAAAAAACCTTCTATAAATCGGCGCTGATACTCCTCGTCAGCCTGTCCTATGAGTATCGCAATTTTTCTTCGTTTTGCCAATCTATGTTCCTTCCTGATCCCTTAAACAGGGCTATTTTCACTCATTACATTATAGCATATAAAGCAGTAAAAGGCAATAGCGCTTTTTTCTAATGGATGGTCAGCTCACAGGTACTATATGATGATATCATATTGAGGATCTCATCGGCATCCTGTTCTTTTGTCATGATCGGTAGTTCATGAACACTGTTCGCCGTGATCATGGTGATAACATTTGTATCTCCCGCGAAGCCTGCCCCCTCAGTCCTAAGATTGTTCGCCACGATCATGTCGGCATTTTTCTTTTCAAGCTTTTTTCTCGCATTTTCCACGAGATCCTCTGTCTCCATGGCAAAGCCGCAGATGAACTGCCCGGGCTTTTTGTTTTCGCCGAGCCATGCGAGGATATCCGTGGTGGACTCAAGCTCTATGGACGGAACCCCATCCTCTTTTTTTATCTTTTTATCCGATGCGACTTTAGGAGTATAATCTGCAACTGCAGCTGACTTTATGATGATATCACTGTCGGAATGCTCTTTCACCGCTTCAAACATATCCTTTGCAGACTCGATATGTATGACATTTACTTTTATCGGGTCCGGCAGGTCATTTGTTCCTGAGATTAGTGTTACCTCTGCACCTCTTCTCATGGCTGCCTTTGCTATGGCATAACCCATCTTTCCGGTAGAATGATTGGTTATATAACGAACAGGATCGATGCTTTCTTTCGTAGGACCTGCCGTAACCAAAACCTTTTTACCGGCGAGATCTTTTTTATCTTCCAAAGAAAAAAGTACATACTCTAGCAGGATATCTGTCGAAGGAAGTCTCCCCTTACCACTTACTCCGCAGGCGAGTCTGCCCTCATCGGGTTCTATGATCTCATATCCGTATTTTTTCAGTTTTTCAAGATTATCCTGTAGTATCTCCGACTCATACATACCTGTATTCATAGCCGGCGCGATCAACTTTTTACAGCCCGCTGCCATTATGGTAGTAGTAAGCATATCGTCCGCGATACCGCCTGCTATCTTTCCGATCACATTTGCCGATGCAGGCGCCACTAAAAACAGATCGGCTTTCTGTGCCAGTGAAACATGCTCAATATTATAATTAAAATTGCGGTCAAAAGTATCTACCAGACACTTGTGATTCGTGAGTGTTTCAAATGTTATCGGATTGATAAAATTGGTCGTATTTTTCGTCATTATAACATAGGTGTCCACACCCATCTTTACCAGATTACTGACCAGATCCGCCGCCTTATATGCAGCTATGGAACCCGTAACTCCGACGATCACTGTTTTATTGTTTTTATCTGACATGCCTACTCCAATCCCGGTTTATTTTTAAATCGAACCGATAGTTATAAGACATTGTTTTATTCTATCATATCAACGTATCTGACCGTGAGTTTCCTTGTCATCAAGTGATACTATATGGTTGTCGTCATCAACAAAAACAACCTTCGGTTTGTGCGTCTTTACTTCTTCTTCCGAAAGCTCACAGTAACACATGATGATCACCTTGTCTCCTACGCTTACCTCTCTGGCAGCCGCTCCGTTTAAGCATACCATCCCGCTGCCCCGTTCACCGGTGATTACATAGGTCTCAAACCTGGATCCGTTATTTACATCCACCACCTGTACCTTCTCGTACTCAAGTATGCCTGCCGCCTCCATCAGAAGCGGATCAATGGTGATCGATCCGACATAGTCGAGCTCGGCCTGCACGACCGTGGCACGATGGATCTTTCCTTTTAACATATGAAGTACCATGGTTCTTCCTCCGTTTCTTCCCTTACTGATCTGTTATTTTTTATCAGTATTTTTTACTTATGCTTCGTAAATGAAGTTGTCAATAAGTCTTGTCTTTCCGATATATACCGCCACAGCCACAAGCACGGATCCCTCGATAGTATCGATCGGCTCTATGGAATCAAAGTCAACTGCTTCCACATAATCAATCTTTGCGAGAGGCTCTGCCTCTATGGTCTTTGTAACGATCTCCTTGATAACGGAAGCATTTTTCTCTCCTGCTTCAACTTTCTGTCTTCCTGCAGTAAGTGCCTTGTTAAGCACGGTTGCTGCCCGGCGCTCCTCGGGTGAAAGATAAGTATTTCTGGAGCTCTTCGCGAGACCGTCATCCTCTCGTATGATCGGGCAGCCTACTATCTCCAGATCGAAGTTCAAGTCGCGAACCATGCGTCTGATCACTGCGAGCTGCTGAGCATCCTTTTGTCCGAAATATGCCCTGTCCGGTCCGACAATATGAAAGAGTTTTGAACAGACCGTGCACACTCCGCGAAAATGAGTGGGTCTCGTCTTACCGCAGAGATTCTTTGTCACATGATCCATATCAACAAATGTACAGAAATCATCCTCATACATATCAGCCGGTTCCGGATGGAAGATCAGATCAGCACCCGTATCCTCACACAGCTTTGCATCTCTGTCGAGATCTCTCGGATATGTTGCCAGATCCTCGTTCGGTCCGAACTGAATCGGATTTACAAAAACGCTCACTACTGTTTTATCATTCTGCTCAACTGACTTTTTAATAAGGCTCTGATGTCCCTCATGCAGATATCCCATCGTCGGAACAAGCCCTACCGATAAACCCTGCTTTCTCCATTCCTTTACTTTTTTTCTCACCTCATCAGGTGATGACTTAATTTCAATACTCATAAAACAAACCTCCTATCATGTAGTGCAGGAAACAGCTGACAGCTTCTAGTATAGCTTCTCTATAACATCATCATCAATCTTAAACGTATGCTCCTCAGCAGGAAACGCTCCGCTTCCTACCTCATCGATATAACCGGAGATCGCTTCTTTCATGATGTCTCCGACCTTCGCATACTGCTTTACAAACTTCGGAACAAAATCAGAATACATTCCAAGCATGTCGGCATAAACAAGCACCTGTCCGTCGCAGCCTGCTCCGGCTCCGATTCCTATGGTCGGGATATGAAGCTTCTCTGTTACCAGTGAAGCCAGCTTAGCAGGCACACACTCCATAACTACCGCAAACGCTCCGGCCTCCTCTACAGCCAGTGCCTCCTCTATAAGAAGTCTCGCAGCAGCTTCAGTCTTCGCCTGTACCTTGAACCCTCCAAAAGCATTCACTGACTGCGGTGTCATACCTATATGAGCACATACCGGAATCCCGGACTCTGTCATAGCTTTTATCTGAGGGCACACCCTGTGTCCACCTTCAAGCTTCACCGCGTCGGCTCCGCCCTCCTTCATCAGTCGGCCGGCATTTTTTAATGCTTCCTCCACCGATACCTGGTAGGACATAAACGGCATATCGATTATAAGCAGAGCATTCCTCGCCCCGCGTGATACCGCTGCGCCATGGTGTATCATGTCCTCCATGGTCACCGGTATCGTATCCTCATATCCCAGGACAACGTTTCCGAGTGAATCTCCCACAAGGATCGAGTTTACCCCGGCCTCGTCGATAAGCTTTGCCGTCGAATAGTCGTAGGCCGTGAGCATTGTAAGTTTTTTCCCCTCTTCCTTCGCCTGACGAAATGTCAGTACCGTGTTTTTCTTTCCCATTTTTCTTCCTTTCCGGTCAGATCTCATTTTCGAGTATCTGCCTCATAGGTTCGTAATCCCTTCCGGGATTCTTTTTGGTGGCTATATCTATAAGACGCACGGCAAGTGGAATATATATTGCCTTCTCATCCGGCGTCATAACCTCAATATGATGCTTCACGGTTTCCACATCGCCACGCTCGATGGGACCCGTAAGAGCGGCAACCGGACCATTTTTGATCATGGATGACGTGTTCTTTTCGATAAGCGGCGTAAGTATCTGCGCCGCGTCCTCCTCCGTAAACCCGCAGTCGAAAAGCATTGAAAGACTCATGTCGTAAAGTCCTACCATGAGGTTGCTCGCCACACTCGCCGCAGCGTGATAACGCATCTTTTTTTCCCTGTCGATCACAAAAACTCTGTGCCCCAACCCCTCAAAAAGAGCGCGCATGTAACCTACGGCTGACTCGTCACCTTCCATGGTCAGCATGGTAGTATGAAGTTGTCGGTAATCGGAAAATCTGTCGCTGAATGCAAACATTGGATGGATGGAAACGCCTGTTGCTCCGGTCGTTTCGATCCCTTGAAAAAGCATCGATGATAATGACCCACTGAATATCCCTATGATCTTTTCACTGATATCCATGGTTTTGATCTTTTCCCACACCGAAGCTATCACATCATCCGGTGTCGCGATGAAGATCACATCGCTTTGTGCAACGAGCTCCGTAAGGGAGGACATTGCACAGGTTTCGACAAAAGTCGCGGCCTCGTCCGCGCTTTTTTGATCTGTGTCGTAGTACCCCGTGACCGTCACATCTGCCCCCGACAGGTATTTCCCCATCGAACAGGCCACCTTGCCGGCCCCGATAAATCCTACTGTTTTCATGGCCTCACCCCCTTCTCAAAGGGCAGGTCACTCTCATCGTTTGATGCAGTTTCTTCCGAATACCGCTCGTAAAAATGAGCATCGTTCTAGCAATGCGTACTTATATTAGCATAAAAAAATGGCTTTGTCAACGAATTAACAAAGTCATTTTCATGTCATTATTTCGTACGTCTTGCTATCCTGATAAACGCATCTATCTTGTCTCTGTCTTTGATCCCGTTTGTCTCAACGCCGGACGTCACACTTACTGCGAACGGATGGCAGATCTTGATCGCCTTTTCAAGGTTGTCCACAGTCAATCCTCCCGCCAAAAAATACGGTCTGGCGATACCTTCCATCATCCTCCAATCAAGAGGAATTCCATTTCCTTTGTCCGAGTAGTAAAGGATACTGTCAGCGGGGCTTTCTAAGGCATCCGATACATCCTGACTCGATTTGACACGGAACCCCTGAATGATCGGTTTATCGGTGAACGCCTTTATCCTCTCGATCTCACCGGAACCCTCATTTCCATGGAACTCGATGATATCAAATATGTCGTCGTTTGCGGCACTGGCTACTATCTTTGTATTTTCATTTACAAAAACTCCGACAACACGAATATCTCCATCCAGCATCTGTCTGAGTTTCTTTGCCTTTTCGTATGTGATGGAATTATAGTTTTTAAAAAATGAAAAGCTTATGTACTCGGGCTTCAATTCATTTACAAGCTCCACATCCTCCGGAGACTTGATCCCGCATATCATAACTCTGGCCATAACTTACTCCATTTTAGCTAACCTAACTACATTCTTTTTGCAAAAATATCAAGATTGCCGGCATTTACTTCGTATGTTCCGGTATCGCGAGTTTTCTCAACCTTGCCTCCATCATAGACCTTATTCAACATCTCAAGCGGCGTAGATCCCCACAAAACCGGACGCTGCGCTATGGCTGCATTGATCTGTCCATTACGCACATATCCTATTATCTCCTTGGTGAAGTCGATCGTAACGAGTTTCAGATCAAGCTCGCTATGGAGTCTCAGATACTCGGCCATCTCAGCGCCCCAATCGATGTTGGTCGTGAAGATGAGCTTCAGATCAGGATGCTCAGCGAGAAGGTCTTTCACTATACGGTTTACATCATCATTACCCGGACTGCTCTTTACGGCGAACTTGTGAAGTTTAATTCCGGCTGTTTTACCCATCTCTTCAATGAATCCGGCAGCTCTGTCTTCGATGGCATCCATCTTTGAATCGCTCCAGATACCTATAGCCGCTTCGCCTTCTCCTCCCATAAGCTTGATGGCTGAGCGTGCTGCATTTCGTCCGCATTCTTTATTATCCGTACCTACTATCGATACGTATGGAACCCCATCAATGGCAGACTGCAAAAATACCACCGGAAGTTTCTCCGAAGATATGCGTTTAACCTGCTCGTCGACATTTCTTCCTGAAACCGGAGATATAACAAGTCCATCGTATTCATTTGCATTTACCTTTGACAGGAAGTCCGTCGCCTCTTTCGCACCTGCTTCACCTCTGTTCTTCGGTGCAAAAATATCAACATCGAAATTAAGGATCTTCGCAGTCTTTTTGGCTTCCTCCGTTGCCGGATTCCAGAACGGAACATCTATATCCCACATCATGGCGATCTTTTTCCGTCTGTCTTCATCCAGACTCACCTTGATATGCGAATTGACACGATCCATCTCGGTAACTTTTTTCTGAAGATCTCTCGCCATCTGCTTGAGCATGGCAGCAGAGTTGTCCTGCATCATCGTAAGCGAAGCAACCTCCTCGGTCGTCGCAGATGAGTTCTCCGTGATCTGGTGTATGTTATCAATGGAGTTGAGCAGCGAATCCTTTTCGTCCATCATCACGGAAACGTCATCGCGGAACTCGCGCTGTTTACTTACAAACGTGTTTATGGAATCATGGATCCCGTTCATGGTGTCAGTAACCTTATTGACCGTATCTGACTGTCCCTCAAATACCTCCTGCGACACATCGAGTGTCTTTTTCAATTCGTCAAGATCCTTTGTTACACTTCCGATAGCCTCGCTGATGGTCTCACTTGTATTGCGGCTCTCATCGGAAAGCTTTCTGACCTCCTCTGCGACTACGGCAAAGCCTTTTCCGGCTTCACCTGCACGGGCAGCCTCGATGGAAGCGTTCAGTGCAAGGAGATTTGTCTGAGATGTGATGCCGTATAAAAGCTTGATAATCTCGTTTATCTCATCCATTCTCTTGGTGAGCTTGTCGATCTCACCTGCGATGGAGTTGATAGCTTCTATATTTCTCTCCTGAGATTCCTTTAGCTCATCGATGATCTTTTGACCTTCGGAGTTTTCTTCATTCATCGTATGGGCCAGATTGTCCATATCATCGGAGATGACTCCCAGATCATCCATCTTGCCGACGATACGATCGATTATGATCATACAATCGCTGACATCCTTGGCCTGATCCTGAGCACCGTCCGCAATTGTCAGAGTGGCTTCTTTTACGTTGTTTGACGCATCAACAACACCGTCTATCACTCCGTCCATCTGTCCGGATATCGCCATAATGGCGTTGAATTTGCGCCTCACATCCTCAAAGTACTGTCTGTAGTTGTGATAGATCCTCGACGCCTGGCTTCCGTCTTTGTTCAATTCGGTATCTTCGTAGTTATACCGTTCGATCAGGTTGTAAACAGAAGCAGATCCTTTTGATTTGTCTTTCATAAAGCACACCCCTTTCTTTCGAATGATCAATTATAATTGTAACACATCATAAGTACTTACGTCAATCAGAATACTCACCTTATTGACAGTTTTTACATACCCATCGCATGCCCTACCAGATTGACCGCCGCTGCAACCAGCCACGCGATGAAACACTGACGCACGACTACATAGATTGCCCATCTGTGCCCGAGCTCTCTTCTGATCGCTGCAACAGCTGCAACACACGGAGTATACAAAAGGCTGAATACCAACATGGAAACAGCAGAAAGCGAGCTGATCGCAACCGAGAGATCTCCTCCCGGGAACAGAACCTCCATCGAAGCAACCACACTTTCTTTAGCCATAACTCCACTGATAAGTGAGGTCACTATCCTCCAGTCGCCAAGTCCTGCCGGCCTCATGACAGGTTCAATAAACCCTGCTATGCTTGCCAGCATACTGTCCCTGGCATCCGATACCATGTTGAATCCGAAATCAAAGCTTTGCAAAAACCACACGAGGATCGTTGCGATAAGGATGACTGAAAATGCTCTTTGCAAAAAGTCCTTTGCCTTCTCCCAGAGCAGCCATACGACATTCTTCGGTCTCGGTATACGGTAGTTCGGGAGCTCCATAACGAACGGAGCAGTCTTTCCTTTAAATATCGTTTTTTTATAAATAAGAGCTATTATTATTCCGACGATTATACTCAAAAAGTAAAGTGCCGTGATAATCCACCATCCCGCATTCGGGAAAAATGTATGGATAAAAAATCCATATATGGGAAGCTTGGCCGTACATGACATGAACGGCGTCAATAGTATAGTCATCTTTCTGTCTCTGGAGCTCGGTAGTGTTCTGGTCGACATGACCGCCGGAACTGTACAGCCAAACCCTATCAAAAGCGGAACAATACTACTTCCCGACAATCCTATCTTCCTGAGTATCTTGTCCATAACAAATGCAACTCTTGCGATATAACCGCTGTCCTCGAGGACGGAAAGGAAAAAGAACATGGTTACTATTATCGGCAAAAAGCTCAATACACTTCCGACTCCGCCGAATATACCCTTAGACACGAGGCTTTGCACCACATCGTTAACACCGCCTGCCTCCATCGCCTTCGTGGCGAGCTCATCGAGGGCATCTATCCCCATCTGCATCAGATCCTGCAAAAATGGACCGATCACCGCAAATGTCAAAAAGAATACCAAAGCCATAACGATCACAAACATCGGTATGGCGGTATACTTTCCGGTAAGGACCTTATCCATTTTTCGGCTTCTGATATGTTCCTTACTCTCAACCGGTTTTTTTACACAGCGGTCAACAACTTTGTATACGTAGGAGAATCGCATCTCCGCCATGGCTGCGTTACGATCAAGTCCTCTTTCGTTTTCCATCTGAAGAACGATATGCTCAAGCATCTCCTTTTCATGGTCATCAAGCTTGAGTTTTTTCCGGACACGCTTATCTCCTTCGATAAGCTTTCCGGCGGCAAAACGTACGGGCAGTCCCTCTCTTTCGGCATGATCTTCGATGAGGTGGATGGTCGCATGCATGCATCTGTGAACCGCTCCCCCATGGTCGTTCGTCTCGCAGAAGTCCTGTCTGAGCGGGGGTTCCTGATACTTTGCAATATGCACGGCATGGTGAACGAGCTCCTCTATACCCTCGTTCTTTGCCGCAGAGATCGGAACCACTGGGACACCAAGCATATCCTCCATTGCATTGATATCCACGGATCCGCCATTTCCCGTCATCTCATCCATCATGTTGAGCGCGACCACCATCGGGATCCCCATCTCCAGAAGTTGCATCGTCAGATACAGACTTCTCTCAATAGTAGTCACATCAACTATGTTTATGATCGCGTGAGGATGCTCCTTCAGTACGAAGTTTCTCGATACTATCTCCTCACTCGAGTATGGTGACATGGAATAGATACCCGGAAGATCCGTGATCCGTGTGTTGGGATAGCCCTTGATCACGCCGTCCTTTCGATCCACGGTAACACCGGGGAAATTACCGACATGCTGATTTGATCCGGTAAGCTGGTTAAAAAGAGTTGTCTTCCCGCTGTTCTGATTGCCAACCAGGGCGAACGATAGACATGTATTTTCCGGCACGGGATGCTCGGTTTCTTTCTCGTGATATTTTCCTTCCTCGCCCAGACCCGGATGGCTGACCTTCACCTCACGTTCTCTGATTGTCTTTTTATCCTGAGCCGATTCCGACTTCTTTTTTTCTTTACCGGAAACCGGTTTTATCCTGATCTTTTCCGCTTCTTTTAATCTGAGAGTGAGTTCATATCCGTGTGTCCTTATCTCGATCGGATCTCCCATCGGGGCGAACTGAACAAGACTGACCGAAGCTCCGGGGATCAATCCCATATCGAGAAGATGCTGCCTGAGTTCACCCTCTCCATCCACTGTTATAATACTCGCCGACTGTCCCGGCTTCAGTTCATCCAGTCTCATTTTCTCACTCTTTCTAAAAACAAGCCGTGAAGATATGTCATCCTCACGACCTGCTATTTTTTACATGATCTGATCCGAATCAAGTATTACGGTAAACGGACCCTCATTTACCAAAGACACCTTCATATCAGCACCGAATATCCCACGTTCGACTCTCTGAACACGCGCGGAACACTGATCACAGATATAATCATAGAGCTCCTCAGACATCTGCGGAGCACCGGCATCGGTAAAACTCGGACGATTACCCTTTTTGCAGTTCGCATAAAGAGTGAACTGTGAAACCATAAGAAGTGAACCGCCGACATCCGCCAGACTTAAGTTGGTTTTTCCGTTTTCATCATCAAAGATGCGAAGCTTGATCAACTTATCAAGCATCTTGTCAGCTATCTCTTTGGTGTCATTTTGGCCAATCCCGACCAGAACCAAAAAACCCTTGTCTATACTTCCTACGGTCTTTCCTTCAACCTCTACACCGGCAGACGACACAACCTGGATAACAAATCTCATGCTCAGTCATCTCCTACAATGCGGAGGATATCAAGGAACAGATTGATGATATCCACGTACAAAGAAGTCGCGAACATCACTGCATTCTTCGCGGTCGGAGTCGCCTCCTGAGCCTTTGCCCAATCATATCCGATGAATCCGGAGAAGATGATCGCAGAAACAACGCTGATCCATGTCGGATATGTTCCCGTGATAAGAAGCATCACCACTTCCGTGATGATCACTCCGAGCAGTGCCACAAACAATACTCTTCCGATCTTCTTGAACATATCCTGCCACAGTGTTCCCAAAAGAAGCATCAGGGCGGTAACAACGGTCGTTACCAAAAATGCTTCCAAAACTATAGTGGGCATATACATTCCTACGATCATTGCCAGACAGATACCAAATCCGACAACAAGAATATTATACCCGATAAAACTTATGACAGGATTCTTTGCAACATGAACTACGATACATCCCAGGATGACCATCCCCAGATATATCAGCAGATAAACCCATGAGCTCTGAAAAGCTGCCGTGATCTGTTTTCCGAAAAACATGCATATTGCGGTATCAAGAGCAACTCCCCACAGTACGATAAATCCGATTATCAGATTGTATGCTCTGCGTGATATCGTACCTGATTCGCTCATCACTGCTTCTGTCGCTGCGCGCGTAGCTGCACCGGTGGTTTCCATCACCTGCTCATAAAGCGGCTTTGATACAGATTGTCCGTTATTCTGATCCATAAGGTTCTCCTTCCTTACATAACATCTGTTACAGGTAGCATTATATCATATATCAACCGCGGGTGTAAAGAAAAAATGAGCAAATGTTCACACCTGCAGTATCAGGTTGACACAGAATGTCCTTCCGTCAGCCTTTATCGTCATGGTTCCCTTCATTCTTTCGGCAGTAGCCTTTACGGAACGTAATCCGATACCATGACCTGTTCTTTCTGATTTTGGTAATCCGTCACGCCCCCAGTTTATCCTTCCGAAAAAGGTGTTCTCCACACTGAGTCCCATCATTTCATCAGAGATCATCTGAGCTACAGCTATGATCTCCTTTTCGCCGGACACATCCGAGGTCTCTCTTACCGCATTTTCCAAAAGGTTTCCGAGCACCGTACAGATCTCGTACTCCTCCAACGGCAGTTCTTCGGGGAGATTGAGAACAAAGCGCGTGCTTATCCCTTTCTCATCCGCGATATCTTTATAGTATGTCACCACAGCATCAATAGCATTATTCGCGCAGAACCGTTCCGGCGACTCTCCCATCTGACTGTTAATATGATGGATACAGTCGGCGAGCTTTTCGTATTCCTTATCTGCCACATAGCTGTTAATAAGGAGGACCTGCTGGCGAAAATCATGTCTGAGCGCCCGTGAAGCATTATAATACTCACTGAACTCCCGGTATCTCTTTTTCTCCATCAAAAGCATTTCGTTTTCCTGTTGGGTTTTGGTATTCTCTCTGTTTTTCCTCTCCATCCACCAGGCGATATAAAACACTCCGCATATAACTACCGGAAGGATCGAAACCAGCACGATCCCTATGGCGCGCGCTCGAAACAGGATCAGATTTCTCGGATCAGTGGGTATCAGCCAATAAAAGAATGCCGTCAAAACAACCGGCAGTATAAAGATCTTTTTCCATATATTTTTCAAAAGAACATCTTCCAAAAGATACGGTATCCATGTAAACAGAGCTCTGAAAAACAAGGCAAAAACAACAACAAAAACTCCAAAACAAATAAGTGAAGATGAAGCAGCAAACAGATCCGTTTCTCCTTCTGTCGCCATTTTTTTTGCTTCTATGGGCGCACTTAAATACACTGTATACATAGTGCAAAAACTTCCGAGCATCATGGCAATAAAAAAGCAAAAAAGCTTTTTAAAGATATCCCCTTTTACCAGAAACAGATATGCGATCATAAACAACGGGAGAGAGGGTATCAATACCTGATTTGTACTCAGTCCGTACATCGAACAGATAAAAGCACAAACAACGGAATATATTATTATAACTATACCGCTTATTGAAAATACGAATGCACAATTAAATCTTGTATTGTTTCTCATCGGAATATATGCAAAGAATGCTACGGGAAGCACAACTATGAACTCAAGAAAATATCTGAATAACACATCCATTTATAATTCTCCTCGGGCTCCTACGCCCACATGCCCTGTTTCATATGATCAATACGGTACTGTGAAAACTGCATCTTTAACGCCTGTTTGTCTCTGATCCTAAATGGAAATACGACATCATTTTTCATCCTGACGCCGTCGTCCTCCAGATAAACCGCATGATCCATATTTATATATACTCCGCGATTGCAGAAAAGAAAACAGGGATGTATCTCCAGCTTTTCAGAGATACCCGTAAAGGTATCTATACATCTGATAGGTTCCTCATCATCATCCAGATCTATCATTACATTGTGCCTGTCTGATACAACGGAAATAATTCGGTCAATCGGGAGTCTCAGTTCACCGTATGCAACTTTTATTGATATCTCCGGCACAGTCTGCGCGAACACTTTTTTCGCTTCGCTGAGTATCTTTCCTATTCTATCTTTTTTACATGGTTTCACAACGTAATCAAACGGATGAACCGGGAAAGCATCAAACGCATACTCCTTAGAGGTTGTCTGAAATATTATCAGAACGTGAGGATCTGTTTCTCTGACTTTTTTTGCAAGTTCAATACCATCCATCCCGTCCATCTGTATATCCAGGAATAAAATATGGAACCGTCCGGGCATAAGTTCATTAAGCAGGCTTTCAGCATCGGAAAAGGTGTCAATATCCGAGGATTTGTCAAGGGATGATAAAATATCCTTCATACGCTTAAGATCATCTGCATTGTCATCCACTACAGCTATACTAAAGCTCATGATATGATCACCTCTCTTTCCGTAAACATATCCTATTATACATAAAAACCCTTGCACAGGCAAGGGTTTTTACATATTCTACAACGTATTCAATATCAAAACAACTTTCTACTCACGGGATCGGATTACTCTTCCTCCT
Source organism: uncultured Lachnospiraceae bacterium (assembly GCA_947169235.1). Taxonomy (GTDB): domain Bacteria; phylum Bacillota; class Clostridia; order Lachnospirales; family Lachnospiraceae; genus Eubacterium_F. The sequence continues at coordinate 27,042 of CAMVOY010000016.1, forward strand.
CGTACTCCTCATCCTCTGCAGTCTCATCCTCTGCAGTCTCATCCTCAGCAGCCTCATCTTCAGAATCCTCAGCCTCTTCATCAACTACTTCAGAGTCGTCCTCTGCAGGCTCCTCTGCTTCAGAAGCATCATCAGCCGGAGCTGCTTCAAGATTTCCCGTACCCTTTTTCATTACGCTTGTTACCGTAGCGCCTGAAGCGTCCTTTACGGCATATGTGAGTGTTTTTGCATCCTTGTCATACTTTACGGAGCAGAAAATATCACTCTGGCCCTTCTGCTTAAGCTCGAAACCATCTGACTTAAGCTCCATATCGAACTCAAGGGTACCTGTAATGTTTGTAGATGTAAGAGTCTTGTCATCCTTGATAGTCCAGTTAGTCACACCCTGCTCCGGTGTCAGACCAAGTGATGCAGCATAATCTGCTACAGACTGTCCGTTGATGGTATCAACAGTCCAATCACCCTTGATATCATCCATGGAGATAGCTCCACATCCTACCAGGCATACACATGAGAGTACACCTGCGATCAGCATAACGCCGATCCTTCTCATCATTGACTTCATATTACCTTCCTCCTTTTTTACGCCTTTCCTTATGACGTATTTTGTATCCGAAGGGTGAGTCTACACTATATCTTCCGATTCGTCAACATTTTCCGCACGAACGACGCTCATTTTGCACGAATGACGCCATGACCTGAATCTCAGCGAAAAATCCCCTAAGATGCTTTCAATCCCTGACACACCGATCATTTTCTGACCTTTTTTGACAGCAGGTTTCCTGCACCTTGTGAGAGCATGACCATTATGATAAGAATGGCTACGGTGGTCCAAAGCACATCCGTCTGATATCTGTAGTACCCATACTGAAGCGCCAAAGCACCCAAGCCTCCTCCGCCTATGACTCCTGCCATGGCGGAGTAGCCAAGTACTGTTGCGACATTTATGGCTCCGCCCAAAAGAAGTGAAGGCGTAGCCTCAGGGAGAATAAAATGGATAATAACGTAAATCGGCGAAGCACCCATCGATACAGCTGCTTCTATTATGCCGGGTTGTACCTCTGATAATGAAGATTCCACCATACGGGCGACGATAGGGATCGCACCGATTGTCAAAGGTACTATAGTTGCCACGGTACCTATCGAAGATCCCGTGATAAATCTTGTAACCGGAATAAACAATACAAGCAGGATCAAAAACGGAAGCGATCTGAATATGTTCACTATCAAACCTATCACGAAGTTTACGGGACGGTTTTCAAGTATCCTTCCCTTGCCTGTCGCATACAGGACTATCCCGAGCGGAAGTCCGATGATATATGCAAACAGCGCTCCAAAGAAGGTCATGACCAGAGTCTCCCAAACCCCATTCAATATAGCATTTATTATATACTCATTCATCCGATCGCCCCCTATATCCCGAGTCCATTGTTCACGTAGTAATCAAGAATTGTCTCTGATCGCTTTTTACTTTTTGCTGCTTCAAATGCTTCTTCCACATCACCTACATATGCAAGTGTTCCCTCGTCTATTATAGCCACCCTGTCACATATCTTTTTTACCACCGACATCTCATGCGTGATTATAACAACAGTGAGCTTTCTCTTTTCATTTATCTCTTTTAACAGGTCCAGGATCTCCCCGGTGATCTTCGGATCCAGCGCACTTGTCGCCTCATCACACAGAAGCACCTTCGGATCCGCAGCAAGCGCTCTGGCTATCGCAACGCGCTGCTTCTGGCCACCTGAGAGCCTCGACGGATATTCATTTTTCTTTTCCTCGAGGCCTACTACTTTCAGCATCTCAAGTGCTTTTTTCTTTCTTTCACCGCGTGGTAGTCCTGCGATCTTTAATGGCTGCATCACATTTTCTATCACGTTTCTTTGTTGCAAAAGGTTGAAACTCTGAAAGATCATCGCGATCGATCTTCTGGCCTTTCTGAGCTCTGCAGGGTTTAAACGAGCGAGATCCTGATCGTAGTAGTTTACGGTTCCCGCCGATACCTCCTCAAGCCTGTTGAGTGTTCTGACAAGCGTGGATTTACCCGCACCACTCATACCGATGATACCGAATATCTCTCCTTCATTTATCTGAAGACTTACATCTTTTAGGGCATGAAAACCCTTGCCGTCATTGTTATAGATCTTTGATACTTTATCAAGTTTAAATACGGTAGACAAAGCTTTCACCTCCCTCTTTTTTTACGATGCTGGTCGGACTCGAACCGACAACTTCGGCGTATGATGCCTATGCTATTCCCCGCGGCCACAGCATCACATAGAGCATTATCAGCTCTATATTGCGAGTTTTAATACCTCTGTAAAACCCTTTTCATCCAATGGCTCATAGTGACCCACCGGTCCATTTTTAGTTGCTCTTTTTGCCATGATATCGAAATCCTTATCATCGATACCCAGCTCCGTAAGAGTTGTTTTTAATCCTATCTTTTTAAAGAAGCTTTCAAGTTCCTCAGACAGTTTATAAGCTCTTTCTTTTTCGGTGTAATCATACGGATCGACTCCGAAAACCCTGCTTGCAAGCAAGGCAAGTCTCCATGGTTTCTTTTCGGCCATGTATTTCGTCCATGCGACAAATACGACAGCCATACCTTCTCCGTGTGTGATACCGTACTGAGCTGATAGCTCATGTTCTATACGGTGCGATCCCCAATCGGCACGTCTGCCTGCATCAAGGAAATTGTTGTGGGCTACACTCGCGAGCCACTGCACCTCAGCTCTGGCATTTATATCATGCAGATCCTCCTGCAATCGGTCCGCATTTAATAATAATGCCCTGATCGCCCCTTCGATCAGATAATCCGTCGTATCAGAATTCTTTTCGTCAGAGAAGTAACGCTCCAGCAGATGAGCAAGAACGTCTGCCACTCCGACGAATGTCTGATACTCTGGAAGTCCCGCAGTGAACTTAGGGTTCATGATAGCAAACTTAGGGATGATCCGGTCATCCTCGAATCCCAGCTTCCATTCACCGCTCGAAAGGATCGCCGCATTCGATGTCTCCGAACCGCTCGATGCGGTCGTGGCGATAACTCCTATCGGAAGGACCTCTTCGGGTGTCACCCCTTTGTCAAAGAAATCCCACACATCCCCGTCATAAGGGATACCGATGGCGACCGCCTTCGCGGTATCGATGGAGCTCCCTCCACCGACCGCAAGGACAAAGTCAACTTTTTCTTTCTTTCCTTTATCAACCAAATCTCTTACAAGTTCGATGGTCGGATTCGGTACTACATTTCCGTTTTCGCTAAAAAATATCCCGAGCTCATCCACCGCTTCTTTTATAACGGAATATATTCCGAGATCCTTGATGAAGTCTCCGCTGTAAACCAGCAGAAGTGACTTCACTTTATAGGAAGCGAGAAGGTCCTTTATACTCTTTTCACTTTCTTCTCCAAAAACTATTTTTGCCGGATTATAATACTCAAAACCAATCATCGTTATCCTCCAAATATCATTTGTTCACGTGGTTATTCTTTACAAATGCATCAGATTATGTAAGCTTTTTTACTGGAGCGGAACTACCGCGCCGTCATATTTACCGTTAATGAAATCTGAGATTTCCTTGCTCTGCAGAACCTCTACGAGAGTCTTGATCGCAGGATCATCCTTCTTTGCCGGTGATGTTGCGATGATGTTTCCGTAAGTTTTAGCAGCGAGTCCGTCATTTGCCTCTACAGCGAGCGCATCCTTAACATGAAGGCCACCCTCGATAGCGTAGTTACCGTTGATGACTGCTACGTCTACATCAGGAAGTGCGTTTACAAGCTGCTCCGGGGCGAGCTCCTTGAACTCGATATTCTTCGGATTCTCAACGATATCTGCTACCGTTGCCTCGATACCGGCATCCTCCTTAAGTGTGAGGATCCCTTCCTGAGCAAGCAGAAGGAGAGCTCTCGCCTCGTTTGTAACATTGTTCGGTACAGCTACGACTGCACCCTTCGGAAGGTCCTTAAGGTCCTTTGTCTTGCCCGCATAGATTCCAAACGGCTCATAGTGGATAGCACCTACTGATACCAGATCGGATCCGTTCTCCTCGTTGAACTGATCAAGATAAGGAACATGCTGGAAATAGTTCGCGTCAAGGCTTCCCTCGATAACGCCCGTATTCGGTGTTACCGAATCCTCAAGCTGTACTACCTCAAGCTCGATTCCCTTGTCAGCAAGTATCGGCTTAGCCTGCTCCAGGATCTCCGAGTGCGGAGTGATATTTGCTCCGACTACAAGCTTCACTGTCTCTGTTTCGGCAGCCGGTGTCTCCTCTGTCTGAGTCTGCTCGGTCTGCGCCTCCTCTGTAGCTTTTGTTGATGCTGATGCTCCCTCTCCGCATCCTACAAGTGCGAATGCAAGCGCGAATGAAAGTACTCCTGATACTACGTTTTTAATAAATGTCTTTTTCATGATTAACTACCTCTCTTTCTCTTTGTATTCTTTCTGTATGGATGTTTTATATGATAACCCTCGGATGCATTCCGGATCTGCACCCTCGGAGTTTATCCGCAAAAAAATGCCCGGGACTCCTCTTCCCGGGCTTACATTTGATATGGCAAACAACTCATGGTTTTATAAGGCGCACGGATAATAAACCGAACGCCCCGGCCATATCACTTCCCCGGGAACCAAGCATTCGACTGCACATGGTTTCACACATCATCATTTTCATCATGTCGGTCATAATCCGCACCTCCTTTTCTCTAGGTTGGTATCATCATATCATACGGTATGCTTTTTGTAAATTACGTGGATTTAATCATCCGCGATAAGCAATACTTATCACAACTCTATTCTTACGTCCTCTCCCGTAAATCCATCATCATGCGTTGCAACTACAACGGCGGTCTCCGCTGAAACATAACCCTTCAGCACCTCTCTCACCACACCTGCAGTCTCCGCATCAAGGTTTGATGTCGGCTCATCAGCTATTATAATATCCGGATGTTTTAGGAGCACACCGGCAAGCAGGGCTCTCCTATATTCCCCTCCGGATATACGTCCCGGATAGGAGTTAACTATACCTGAGATCCTAAGTATATCAAATATCCCTTCCAGATCCTTCTCTTCAAAATCACACCCGATCAGCTTTAGCGGATAGGTAATATTATCGTGTACTGTCAGGGACGGGATCATTGTCACACCCTGCATCATATATCCGATACTTTTTCCGAGAAGACTTATCCTTTCCTTCCTTTTTAATTCGGAATAGATTTCTTTTTCGACATTACCTTCCTTTATAATAACCTTTCCTTCATCGGGATGGAGCATGCCTGAAAGGATATTTAAAAGAGTAGTTTTGCCAATACCGGACTCGCCGGATATAACGGAAAAAGTCCCCGGATCAACACTCAGATTGACATCTGAAACTCCGCCATCGGTAAAAGCCTTACCGATATGTTCTGCTTTCAATATCATATTATCCTCCATGACGAGCACTTGTGCGAGTCACCGCATGCGTGCTTGAAGCACGCATGTCGGATCAAAGGTTATTTGTGCTCGTCGCAAATAACCGTGTGAAAAATCGGCATATCAATGCGATTTTTCACACTATCCTCCATTCCGGAGCGTAGCGACTCCTTTTTATCTGATATCTTCCTTGACTATCAGTGCACCATCTTTTTTTAGTTGCCTGCTGAATACATAAACAAGAGCTATGACAGCTATCATCGCATCCAGCAAAAATGTCTTCAATGCAAACCACGCTACGACCCCGAAGCCCGGCTGGGCATACGGCATCTGTACCGTACTGCGTAAAAATGACTCCATCGGATACATTAATACTATAGTGATAATTATCGCACTTATTGCGGCTCCTATCATAACAAGTGCATACTCGAGTGAGATCAGTCTTACTATTTTTCCGGAAGTAACACCTACTGATATCAGGCGTCCGAGGATGACCCGACGCTGAAAAAGGTTCAATGACACTACGGCGAAGACGGCTATACCCGCCGTTATAAGTAAAAAAACATTGAATATGGTAACAAGTGTACTGATCCCCGAAAGCTTCTCCATAAGATTACTTACAAGTGAAGTTATGCTGTATGCACTGATCCCTTCCTTACCGTATTTTTTTATGATAGACTCCCTGACTTCCTCAGGTGTCTGATCCGAAGCGACATCAATAAGTAACATTGATACCTGTTCTTTTCCATCCTCGGTAGGAAACACCATGCTGTATCCTTCGGTAGATGCGACCTCCCTGGCCGAATCAAAGCTGATAAACGCGCTCGTATCATACCCCATCCCGGTATGATCCAAAACTCCTATCACCTTGAACTCTCTTCCGAAAAATGACACGGTCTGACCTTGCTCAAATCCCGCTTCGCTCCCGACTATTATCTCATCTGTTTTGGGAGCGGTTATGTTTTGTTCACTGAGCCATGCTCCAACCGTAAAGTCGGTTTTCGGATCATATGCTATCATCTGTATACCGCCTGCGGAACAGCACTCCGCATTCAATGTGGCGATATATCTTTCAGCGCTGACTCGGTTTACTCCATCTACAGCTGAGATCTTTTCAGCCCAGTCACTGTCAAGATTTACGGTGCATGCTTTTCCTTCAAACAAAGAGTTCTGCACATCATTTCCATACTCTGAAGGAACTACAATAATATCGGAACCGAGCCTCGTTTTAGTAAGCTCGGTTCCATTTATTGCACCTCTTTCAAATATGCTTCCCGAAAACACGGCAACGGAAACAAAGAAAAACAAAAGAAACAATACACTGCATATAAATCTTTGAGAAAACAGATCCTTAATAGCGAATCTAACGTACATCTTCACCACTCCTACCGGAAAACAATTCTGTTACGATCAGCACTAACGAAAACACAATGACGGCAATAGAAGCGACATATATACCCGGTACCGTCTTCACCCTGCAGGCCATGTCCGGCATGTCACATGCCCCGATAACGGTCGGCGTAAGCGCCTCAACTATACCTGCAGCCAGAGCGATGAATCCGACTATGATAGACGTCTTTTTATCAGAAGCAAATACACCTCCGATCCCTATCACCGTGATTATGATTCCGATCAATAACGCTGTCTTTGCAAGGAAGTTGCAGGCTGCACCCTCCATCATTACGCACGGCTGTAAAACAGTAAACGGCGCAATGGCAATAAACAATCCTAACACCGCTATCAATAGACTAAATACTTTTCTTTTCATTTCTTTTCCCTTCCTATACTATTATTGTTTTATTATTTAAATGCTTTTTCAAACGCCTGTGTGAGATCCTCGATAAGATCATCTGCATCCTCAAGTCCTATCGAAAGACGGATCGTGTTATCATATATCTCAGCCGCCTTTTGATACTCCGGCTTTAATTCAATATGAGTCGTCCTCGTCGGATTAATAATAAGCGATCTCGAATCACCGATATTCGCCTGGAATCCGAAAATCTCTACGGCCTCCAAAAGCTTTTTGCGGTTTTCATCATCACCTTTTATGCCAAACGAAAGTATCGTACCGGCACCCTTGGGCGCATATTTTTCTGCAAGTTTCCTGTAAGGACTATCTTTGGCCCAGGGATGTCTTACCCACAATACTTCATCCCGCCCCTGAAGAAAATCTATTATTTTTTTTGTTGTCGCCAAGGCTTTATCAAGTCTTTCCGACAGAGTCTCCACTCCGAGCATCACAAGGTATGAAGTGAACGGAGAGATCGCCGCCCCAAGATAGTTTAAGTGTATCGCCCTGATACGTCCCGTGAAAGGATTGTCCGGAAAAATATCAAGTGTGTCTCTTTTTGTTCCGTCCAGATCCTCAAGGAAGTAAGGAGTTTTTGTGAACTGCGGAAACTTACCGTTTCTCCAGTCAAACTTTCCGTTTTCAACAACTATTCCGGCTATCACATTTCCGTGTCCGGTCAGCTGTTTTGTTGCAGAATAAACAACTACATCCGCGCCATATTCAAACGGATTTATCAGATACGGAGTCGCAACAGTGTTATCAACGATCAACGGTATCTGATGATCATGTGCTATCTTTGCTATCGCCTCGATATCAAGGACTGTAGCATTCGGGTTAGTGATCGACTCGATATAGATACACTTTGTATCCTCTTTTACAGCCTTTTCAAATGACGACGGATCATCAGGATCATCAACGATATCGGCCCCTATGCCAAACTCCTCAAACACCTGCTCGAAACTGTCAAGTGAACCGCCGTAGAGTCTTGCAGTGGCCAATATCCTTCCCTGACCACCCGTAGCATTTAGAAGCGAGTATGTCACCGCTGCCATACCGCTTGCCAAAGCTATCGCTCCCGTTGCTCCCGGATGCATCGAAACGATCCTTGCCTCAAGTATATCCGTAGTCGGATTCGAAAGTCTGGTGTACAGTGCATCATCGCTGTTAAATGCGAACATGGCATCCGATCTTTCCACGCTGCCAAGCTCATAAGCAGCTGTCTGGTAGATCGGTACATTTACTGCCCAGTTGTGATCGGCGGGATTGTAGCCGCCGTGAATTTTTGCAGTATCAAACCTCAACTCTGACATGTTTTCCCCCTTCAATCAATTAACTTATTTTTCAATTCCTCAACAGTTTTATCAGCCCACTCACACGCCTTGTCAAGCTTTTCAAAGATCAGATCCAGATCCTGACTTGTAGTGATAAGCGGCGGTGCCGTAAGGAAGTGTGAGCCTCCTCCGAATGTGAGAATACCGTATTCATCACGGAGAATATTCAAAAATGTTCCGAGGAACGGTTTCCCGTCCGGTGTCTTATCTATAGGCTTTCTTTCATCTGCAGAAAGTGAAAACTCCACTGCACCAAACAGGCCTCTGGAACGAACATCCCCAATGGAAGGATGCTTACTCTTTAATTCTTCCAAGTGTTTTTTAAGTACCGGCTCCAACTCAAGAACATGCTCTTTTGTTCCGAGTCTTTTATACTCATTTATACATGCTATCGCCGCTGCCACTCCCAAAGGATGAGCATTGTATGTAAGTCCTGCTCCAAAAGGATTCTCATCGTAGTAATCAGTTATCTCTTTGCTGAGGATAACTCCACCGAGAGGAGCATACGAACTGTTTACACCCTTTGCAAATGTAATTATGTCAGGCTCTACACCTTCTCTTTCACAGGCAAACCAGTCACCGCAACGAAGGAATCCTGCCATAACCTCATCACAAACCATCAGTATTCCATATTTTTTGGTGAGTTCTCTCACTCCCGCAAGGTATCCTTTCGGATAGGTAAAAGCACCGTTACTTCCTGCCACACTCTCTATAAAAATAGCGGCGATCTTATCCGTACCCTCCTGCTCGATCTGGTACTCTAATCTTTTCAAAAAATGCTTTGTCGCTGCTTCCTCATTTTCAAACTTAATATCATAGCCATAAAGATGCGGAGCATCAAACTTTATAAAGCCGGGGATGGTTGGAAATAATGCAGCTCTGTCAGGCTCTCCCGTAAGGCTTCCGGCCCCGTATGTTCCACCATGATATGATTCGTATTTTGATAAGATCTTTTCTCTTCCGGTATATGCTTTTGCAAATCTGATCGCAAACTCATTCGCATCAGATCCTCCAAGTGTAAAAAGGACCTTCTGCATATTTTTAGGGGCTGCCTCCTCTATGATAAGCTCCCCAAGTATCCCCTTCTGATCATAGGTATGCTTTGGATTTACATATGCAAGCTCTTCTACCTGATCCTGAACCGCTTTGATTATATTTTTATTGTTGAATCCGATGTTGATATTACAGAGTTGGGATCCGAGATCTATATACTCTTTTCCCTCATCATCCCACACGCGGATACCGTCGGCCTTTTTCATGTAAAAAGGTTTATACTCCTTTTGATTGTATCCGATGAAAGAAAACATGGTATATTTTTTCGACTTATCATACAGTTCTTTTGACATTTTATACTCCTTTAACACTATACTCCTTTATCATATCATGTATTCAGGCTGCCCGGCCTGACTTGCAAGCTCAAATCTTTCCAAAAGATCTTTTCTTATTTTCATAAAATCGCTGCCACCCCTGTTTCTCGGATGGTGCATTTTTATTTCCATTATTTCACTTATACGCCCCGGTCTCGGAGTCATGATTATGATCCTATCCGAGAGATATATCGCCTCATCAACATCATGAGTTACCAGGATCATTGTCGTGTTATTTTTCGCTTTTAATTCCAATAACTTATCCTGAAGATCTGCTCTTGTAAACGAGTCAAGCGCTCCCATAGGCTCATCCAAAAGAAGTATCTCGGGATCATTTATCAAAAATCTCGCGATAGCAACACGCTGAGCCATACCTCCGCTTATCTGATGAGGATAAGCTTTTTCAAATCCGTTTAATCCGATCATATCTATCAGCTCGGGTACGCGGTGTTTGTTTTCTTTATACACTTTTCTGGCTTTTAATCCGTACGCAATGTTTTGCTCGACGGTAAGCCAATTATACAGATTCCCTTGCTGAAAAACATACCCTCTCTTCGGATCGGATCCTGTTATCTTTTCTCCTCTGAGAGTTATCTCTCCCTGCTTAACGGGATCGAGCCCTGCAAGCATTCGAAGAAGTGTGGTCTTTCCGCATCCCGACGCACCTATGATGGAGATGAACTCACCCTCCCTTACTTCAAAATTGGCATCAAGGAGCGCTACCGTTTCCTCTTCATCATCCTTGTAAATACGGGATACATTTTCAACCTTAAGTATCACTTCGCTCATTTGATGATTCCTTTCTGCCAACGCAACATATGCTTCTGAAGCTTATCTATTCCAAGTTTGATCATACTGAATAATACTGCCATAACTATGATAGCTGCAAATACCTTGTAATAGGCGCTCCAAACCTTTGATGCATTGATATAATACCCGAGTCCTCCGGGCTGTCCCATCATCTCAGCCATAACAAGGTTTGTAAAGGCAAACGCTTCGGCTGTTGTTATGCCTACAAAGATCTGTGGCATCGCATGAGGTATAGCCACCGTAAATATCTGGTGTTTTGTGCTCGCCCCCAATGTCCTCGCCGCTTCAAACTGCGCTTTCGGTGTCCCTGTTATCCCTGATGCGGTCATCGTCGCAACCGGGAACCAGACGCATATAACAAGCAAAAATGCCGCGGCCGCAAACGATTCAGGAAAGATAATAAGTGCAAATGGCATCCATGCCACCGGCGGGATCACTCCGCATATATCAAGTATAGGATTAACCCAATAAGCGATCTTCGGAAAGTATCCCACTATAACCCCGGTCACAATACCGATTATCACTCCAAGTATAAATCCGACCGCAAAAAGCCTTATCGAGTAAAGAGTGTTTTCAAGTACGTAAGTACCGTCCTCTAAGTATGCTTCCGCGATGCCTGCCGGTCCCGGGAAAAACGGCTGGGGGAGTATTGCAAGCTTGGTTCCAGCAACATCCCAAACCGCCAATACTATTCCCACCGCAATCCTGAACGGAATCTTTTTTTTGAACTTCTTTTTCTTTTCTTTATCCTTCAGTGATATGATCCCTGTGATCACATAGACCGTGATCAGAACTACAAGCAATACTCTGTAAAGATCATTGCTGTTGAGTATGATTGAGGATATCTGATAATCCTTAAAACTTATATCCGATATCTGTGGGATAAAAACATTAACACCGAGTGCCACTAAATATCCCAGTATCGCCAAGAATATCCTAATCATTTTTTACTCCTTATCACTTCGCATCAACATCAATCTCTGTGTACAGTTTGTCAATAAGCTTTGAGCTTTCTGTAGAAAGATAACCTATCTTGTAAAGCTGATCGGCAAAATATTCAACTGTATCCTTTACACCTCTTTTTCCGGCTGCAAACTCATCCTGTGTCGGATATGCATACTCCTTTAAGAGGTCAGCTGCAAGTGCAGCATCGTTTATCTCCGAATAGTTTTTCTCTGCGATGATCTTTACAGCCTCATCGGTAGAGTCATTGATAAACTGCTCTGCTTTTCTGAGTGCGCGGATGATCGCTGAGATCAGTGCCGGTTTCTCTTTGAGCACCTTGTTTGATGCATATACAAAACAGCAATACTTTCCTGCAAAGATATCGTCTGTTCCGATGTTAAGAAGAGTCTTTGCTTTTCCATCCTTTACGGCTTCACTTGCGATCGGATCCCAGATGGCTGCCGCCTGGATATCCCCGTTTGCAAGAGCCTGCAACTCAAGGTTTCCATCACTGTACGGAAGGAACTTAACCTTGGCATCAGAACCCGTAACCTTGATACCGTGGTTCTCAAGCCAGATGCTGGCTGCCTCGTACGGCGGACCGCCGATCTCATCAACTCCGATGTTTGCTCCGTCGAGATCCTCTACGGAGTTTATATCAGAGTCAGCTGCCGCAAGCACCTGAATACATCCGTTATGAAGTCCTTCGACTACTGATACATCAACGTCCTGCTCGATTGACTGGAAATACATGAAATCACCGTTTGTGATCGGATACTCACCGTTATTCAGCCCTATTTTTCTCGTTTCCGTATCTGCCGCGATAAGCTTTGCATCAATACCTTCCTCTTTGAAAAATCCTTTTTCAGCTGCGATATAAAACGGGGCTCCGCAAAGCGATCCGTCAAGCACAGGGATCTCCACCGTTCCGAAATCAGTCGAAGCACTTTCTCCCGACCCGCTCTTGTCTCCGCCGCTTGCCACTCCGCATCCCGATATTCCTACCGAGCCGATCAGCACCAAAGAAAGGGCGAGAGCACTAAACACTCTATATCTTTTTTTCATTTGTTTTCTCTCCTTCAATATAATATTATTTGATGTTTTCTCTCCAGGTCGCCGGCTTGAACTCTCCCTTTAACGGAAGAAGTCTCTCGTCTACATCCACGCCGAGAACTGAATTGAAGTTATTTGTTGCCTGCATCTGTGCACCGAAACCAACGATGATGATGATCTCTGTATCGGTATAGTATTTTCTTAGTCCGTCAAGAAGCTCATCGGAAACCTTTGTGGGATCCTTTACGATCTGCGCTCCGAGCTGCTGAAGAAGCTTCTCGTTCTCTTCGAGAACAAGGTTTGCAGGATCAAGTCCAAGCTCTCTTAAGTCACTAATGAAGAACAGTGAGCAGAGCTGACATCCGTTTGTGGTAGATACGGAATGCGCATAAATAGTTGCTGCACGCTGACCAACTGTTTTCTCAAGTGAAGCCCAGCTGTCATACCATCCCATAAATGCGAGATATGTTCCATAGTCCTGAAGCATAACAAGCTTCATGTTTGTGATCTTTCCTTTTGAATTAAGATCATCATAAGCTGCTTTTGACTGAGGATCAAGCTCCTCCGGTGTTTTAAGATTTACTCTTGCCATTTTTATTATCTCCTTTCAATTTTGATTGTTATTTTTTATATGAAAGCTTCTTATACAAAGCTTTACATAACTGTTTTATATAAGCCTTTACTTAAGTAGCGATCGCCTCTGTCCGGAAAAATAGTAACTATATTTCCGTGATCGATCTCATCTGCCAGCTTAAGGCTTGCGGCAAGTGCCGCACCCGATGATGAGCCCGCAAGGATACCTTCTTTTTTTGCAAGAAGTCTGGATGCTTCGAATGCTTCATCATCGTTTATTTTTATCACCTTATCTACCAAAGATATATCCATGGTGTCGGCGATAAAATCATTTCCTATTCCCTCTATATCATAGTCATGATGCTCACCTCCGCCTATGGTGGATCCTTCAGGATCGGCAAGCACTCCTATGATATTTGGATTCTTTTCTTTTAAGTATTTTACTACTCCCGAGAACGTCCCACCGCTGCCGGCTCCCGCAACCAGATAGTCAATCTGACCGTCGAGCTGCTCATAAATCTCAGGTCCGGTAGTCTCGTAGTGAGCCAGGGGATTTGCCGGATTTCTGAACTGTCTTAACGATATCGCACCCTCTGTATTTTTGAGGATCTCTTCTGCCTTTTCCTCAGCTCCGAGCATTCCTGCCTCCCTCGGTGTGTGGATGATATCAGCTCCCAGTGCTCGCATGATCTGCTGTTTTTCCTCTGAGAACTTAAGAGGCACCGTAAAGATCACTCTGTAACCCTGATTGAGCGCCGCTACTGCTATCCCGATACCGGTGTTGCCGGCTGTGGCATCAACTATCGTTCCTCCTTTTTTCAGGATCCCTCTTTGTACGGCATCATCTACCATGTACATGCCTACGCGATCCTTTACACTTCCTGCAGGGTTCATCAGTTCCAGCTTTGCGAAAAGATTTACCCCTTCTTTTACATCCATGTGATTTATCTTCAGTACCGGAGTATGTCCTATCATACTCCGGATGTCCATATGCACCTCCATAGTCTCGTCCTTTCTTCTCAGTTCTTCGCTGAGTTTTTGATAGCCTGCTCGATATCTGCGATAAGGTCATCCGCATCCTCGATACCGACTGATAATCTTATCAGTTCATCTACGATACCGACCTTTTGTCTGATATCTGCAGGTATAGCCGCGTGCGTCATGCTCGCGGGGTGACAGACTAAGGACTCCACTCCACCCAGGCTCTCGGCCAGGGTAACAAGCTTGAGATTTTTGAAAAATGCCTTGTAGTCATACTTTTCATCGAGCACAAATGATATCATCGCGCCCGGGCCGTCGGCCTGTTTTTTCTGAGTCTCATATCCCGGGTCATCAGGTAACCCCGGAAAGTATACCTTACTTACATAGCCGCTTTCTTTTAACCATGTTGCGATCTTTACTGCGTTTTGCACGTGTCTGTCCATGCGGACTCCAAGTGTTTTGATCCCTCTTATCACAAGGAAGCTGTCCCACGGACCAAGCACGCCGCCGATCGAGTTCTGAAGGTAGTAAAGTCGGTCAGCCAATTCCTTATCCCTTACGGCTACGAGTCCTGATACTGTATCGCTATGGCCTCCGAGATACTTTGTTCCACTGTGTATGACTATATCAGCCCCGAGGGTCAACGGCCTTTGCAGATACGGTGTTAAAAATGTATTGTCAACGATCACGAGTTTTCCATGCTTATGTGCCACATCTGCAACCGCCTTAATATCAGTTACGCTAAGAAGTGGGTTTGCCGGAGTCTCTATGTATACAGCGACCACACTGTCATCTATCGCCGCCTCCACAAGATCGGTTTTTGACGAATCTACTATCTCATACGTGATCCCAAAGTTTTTAAAAACATTGTCAAGGATCCTGAATGTCCCACCGTAAATATTGTCAGATACGACCAGCTTATCTCCCTCCTTAAAAAGTGAAAGCACTGTATCTATTGCTGCAAGCCCGGATGCAAATGCAAGTCCGTACTCGCCTCCCTCGAGATCGGCGATAAGCTTTTCTAAAGCTGCTCTTGTGGGATTTCCCGTACGGGAATACTCCCATCCGCCTCTCATCTGACCAAGTCCGTCCTGTTTATATGTAGAAGTCTGATATACAGGTACGCTTACCGCTCCTGTGGTTTCATCTCCATCTATCCCTCCGTGAATCAGAAGGGAGTTAATATGTAAGCTCATAGTCATTCTCCTTTCTTAGGCGTGAGCCACATACATGCTCGGATTCTTCAGCTATGCTCACACCTTTCACACAAAATATGCCCGGGTGGGTGACCCGGGCAAGTAGCAAGATTATGGCTTAACAACATCGTTTGATGATCGAGCGCACGGAAGATAAACCGAACGCCCCAGCCATACCCGCCCGGGAATCCTGCATTCGACAGCAAGTGGTTTTACTTGTTTTCATAAACATCGAAGCGGCCATATTCCGCACCTCCTCTCTTCAAACTGCTATAATCCTAGCATGTTACTAGGAATATGTCAATTATACCATTTTTATCGTCGGCGATAATCAAAGTTTATCGCAACAAAACCCGGACAGATGATCAATTATGATCATTCATCCGGACTTTACGATTTTCCGAGTCTCTTTTACTTGCCCCACACTTCCTCGGCGATCTCCTTAACAAGAGTGATAAAAAGGTTTTATCATTTGCGATCAGATTAACCT
Organism: uncultured Lachnospiraceae bacterium; assembly: GCA_947169235.1. Taxonomy (GTDB): domain Bacteria; phylum Bacillota; class Clostridia; order Lachnospirales; family Lachnospiraceae; genus Eubacterium_F. The sequence continues at coordinate 42,997 of CAMVOY010000016.1, forward strand.
AATTTTCAAATATATCATTTGATGATATCATATACACATCGCTAAACAAACCTGTATTTGTGCCGCAGCGTATCTGCGGAAGGAAGGAGAGAGTATCATGAAAGAGAGATTATTAAAAAAAGTATTAGCTGCCTTATTGGTAGCAGGTCTTTTGACCGGGTATGGACTATTTATTGATCCAACTGTATCAGTTGCAGATGAAGCAGCTGCAGATGAGAGCAATACTCCATCAGATGAAAAGCCTTGGTATGAATATGTTAATGTGGATTGGAAAGAAAGCAGTATCGAGCTTTCGACAGGAATCAATCTGACATATCTCACCATTGGCCCTAAAAAAGGAAAGGCTGTCATCCTTATTCACGGTGCAACCGACAGTCGCGTATCCTGGTCTCAGGTAGCTCCTAAACTTGCCGCTAAAGGCTACAGAGTATATGTACCGGAATTAAGAGGGCACGGAAAAACAGACAAACCAGAGGATGATGCATATACACTTGACGAGCATGCATCTGATATCAAAGCATTTATTAAAGCATTGGGGCTAAAGAAAGTAAACCTGGTAGGACATAGTCTTGGGACATTTATATCCGAAAAGATTGCTATCGATAAACCAAAGCTTGTTTCATCACTGACTCTGATAGGTGCGGGTTACAAGGTGAAGAGCAATGCCGTTATTGATTGGGTTCTAAATGGAGATGGCGAGTCATTCCCGGGTGTAAATGCATTTGTAAATGGCGGAGAGATTCCGGACACATTTATCAGAGAGTGGACTGCAACCGTAAATGAGAATGCGGATTTTGCCGAAGCGACATATCGTCATGCAAAGGGACTTCCTTCATATGCCTGGGGAGCTATTTTCAACGGACTGAATGGAACGGATCTATCTTCCAAACTGAAAAAGATCAAAGCACCTGTGACAATCATCTGGGGAACAGAAGATATCGTCTTCCCGGAAAATGAACAGAAGCAGTTAAAGAAGCTTTTGAAAAATGCCAAAACAAAACTTGTCAAGATAAAAGGTGCCGATCACAATACACATTGGGCTTCCAATGAAATTGCAGAAAAGGTAGCAGGACTGATCGCATCAAGAGTCGGAAAATAAGCTTGTACTCCATCTATATAAAAATGGGCCGTCGTAAAGTCAATGTCATTTAGTTAAGATGACAAACGAAAGAGTTCTATACCAAAACTGGTATA
>CAMVOY010000017.1 GCA_947169235.1 uncultured Lachnospiraceae bacterium
CGACGCTCGAGACACATCCATCGCGGTGACAATTCAAAGCCATCCTCGAAGGGCTTTGCCCTGCTTATGCAACAAATCAAACCTGCTCTATTGTGGCCTGTTACTTGAAATGATTATTCAAACAGAATAATAAGCCTTGCGAATGCAGGGCTTTTTCGTTATAATAGGGGCATGAGATGCGGCCCTAGTGCAGCCTGTGTGGCAATGAAAGGACTTGTTTATGGATGAGATAATTGAGTTTTTTGATAAGATCAGTGAGGTTGATACTGAGGGAGTTGAGCCGATGGTTCAGCCGGTTTATGATGAAAAGAACAAGTTACGGGAGGATGTCGTTACTAACGGGGATATGAGGGAGGAACTGATGAATTCGGCGCCTGTTTCTGATAAAGATTATTATGTTGTGCCAAGGAGTATTTGAAGCTTGAACTATATGTGTATATGTTACGGAGGAAAGATGACCGGGATTGAGATAGCAAAGAAGATAAAAAATGGAGAGATATCGGTTGAGGAGGTAGCGCTCGAGGCTCTAAGAAAAGCTGAGGGTGATTCTTGTAATGCGTTTATCACGATTTGTGAACGCGAGCAGGTGATAGACAGGGCGAGAGAGGTGCAGGCACAGATTGACAGCGGGGAGCTCGACGGGAGTGCTTTGGCCGGGGTGCCGATCGCTATCAAAGATAATATCTGTACCAAGGGTATCAGGACTACCTGTGGGTCAAAGATGCTTGAAAACTATATCCCGTCATATTCTGCAACGGTTGTAGAAAGATTGGAAGAAGCGGGGCTGGTCATTATCGGGAAAACTAACATGGACGAGTTTGGGATGGGCTCCACGACGGAGACATCTTTTTTTGGCCCTGTACTTAATCCGAATGATCCTTCGCGTGTGGCAGGAGGATCTTCGGGTGGATCGGCCGCAGCTGTGGCAGCGGGGATCGTTCCTATAGCCTTGGGAAGTGATACCGGAGGATCAATAAGACAGCCTGCGGCACACTGCGGAGTGATGGGTTTGAAGCCTACCTATGGGACTGTATCAAGATACGGGCTTGTGGCTTACGCTTCATCGATGGACCAGATAGGACCTATCGCAACAGATGAAGATGATCTGATCGCCCTTTATGATATCATAAAGGGTCCGGATAAGAAGGACTCAACAAGCGTGAGTATCGAAGATGGGAAGGAAGAAGACAGTGTGATCAGCGGGATAAAGGTTGGTATTCCGAAAGATGTCATGTCGAAGGATGGGTTTATCGGATATGCCCATGAATTGGAGGCGCGTGGCGCTGTCGTAGATGACTTCGAACTGAAGCTACTTGACTACGCTGTTCCTGCCTACTATATCATCGCATGTGCGGAGGCGAGCTCGAATCTGGCCAGGTTTGACGGCGTGAAGTATGGATTCAGATCGAATGAGTATGATGATCTCCGCGATATGTATGTCAAGACTCATGCTGAGGGCTTCGGCGAGGAGGTCAGAAGGCGAATAGAACTGGGTGAGTTTACACTTTCCCATGGTTTTTATGATCAGTATTATCTGAAGGCATGCAAGGTGAGAAGACTTATCCATGATGAGTTTAAAAAGGCATTTGAAAAGTATGATGTTATCCTTATGTCGACTACTACAGGTATCGCGCCGAAGCTTGGTGAGTTATCATCTGATCCGATAAGCATGTACAAGTCGGACCTTTACACGGTGCCGATAAATCTGGTCGGACTACCGGCGTTATCAGTACCATGGGAGAATAAAGATGGTTTACCTATAGGTGTTCAGCTGGTGGGGAATCATTTTTCGGAAAAAATGCTGCTACGTGCAGTCGGAGCCATACGATAGACAAATCTTATTATGAAGCAACATCAATAAGAAAAATATAACAGAAATAATAACAGAAAAACTATATGATAAGAAAAGGAATATATCGACAGTATGATATCAGATTATGAAACAATAATAGGGCTTGAGGTGCATGTTGAATTGTCGACAAAAACGAAGATTTTTTGTGGCTGTTCGACCGCTTTCGGTGCGCCTGCAAATACGAATACCTGCCCTGTGTGTCTGGGGATGCCGGGTGCTCTTCCGGCGTTAAACAAAGCGGTTGTCGACAAAGCAATTATGATCGGACTTGCACTGAATTGTAAGATTAATAATAACACAAGATTTGACAGGAAAAACTACTATTATCCTGACAATCCTCAGAACTATCAGATATCGCAGTTATACGTTCCGATAGGTGTGAATGGATATCTGTCAATAGGTGGGGCTGAAACAGAAGTTGAAACATACTCTGAGGGTAGTGTTGCATCGGGTTTTCCAAACAGGAACAGAAAGAGGATCCGTATCCACGAGATACATATGGAAGAGGATGCGGGAAAGCTGATACATAACGATGCTACGGGAGATACTTTAGTTGATAATAACAGAGCAGGAGTGCCACTCATAGAGATAGTGACCGAGCCGGATATGCGAAGTGCCGAGGAAGCGGTGGAGTTCCTTACAAAGCTTCGAACAGTTCTTTTATATATGGGAGTATCCGACTGTAGGATGAATGAGGGTTCGCTTCGTGCGGATGTTAACTTATCCATAAGAAAAACAGGTGCGTCAGTCGGATGTGATCAGGCGGAAGGAGTCTGTCAGTATCCGGACGGGAAATCTTCATCGGCAGTGCCGGGCACATATGCAGGCGATGATAAGGGTGCTTTTGGTACCAGGACGGAGATGAAGAATCTTAATTCGTTTAAAGCTATAACCCGTGCTATAGAAGCCGAATCAAAAAGGCAGATCGAGCTTATCGAAAAAGGTGGAGAGGTAGACCAGGAGACCCGCAGGTGGGATGATGATAAGGGGACTTCCTTTGTGATGAGATCAAAGGAAGACGCACAGGATTACAGATATTTTCCTGATCCGGATCTGCCTCCAGTACATATCGATGATGAATGGATAGATAAGATCAAAGAAGGCCTTCCCGAGTTTCCCGATGAGAAGGCAGCACGGTATAAGAAGGATTACGCACTTTCCGATTATGATATAGGCATACTTACTTCGGAGAAAAAGCTTTGTGATATATTTGAAATTACAGTGGGATTCGGAGCGGATCCGAAGAAAACTGCAAACTGGCTTCTCGGTGAGACTTTACGTATATTGAATGAAAGAGGAATGGATCCGATCGATATTACTCTCGATCCGAAAGACTTAGCCGACCTGATCTCATTAACTGATAATAATACTATCAATTCCACTACTGCAAAGGAAGTCTTCGGGGTTATTTTTGATAAAAATAATAAAGATAAAAAATCCGACGACATACCATCAGGGGATTCTTTTGTAAAAAGATATGTTGATGAGCATGGCATGGGTATGGTCAGTGATTCTTCAGAGCTTGAGGGGATCATTATCAAAGTAATAGAGGATAATCCCAAATCAGTAAGTGATTATAATGCCGGGAAAACTAAAGCTATAGGTTTTCTTATCGGTCAGGTTATGAAGGAGACTAAAGGAAAAGCCGATCCTGAGCTTGTAAAAAAACTGTTGACAGAAAAACTTCAATAGCAGATATAACGGTTTTTCGGCATGTACGATGAAAAATCGATCTGCTTGTAATTATTTTATAAATTAAATGTCACTTTTTTATGGTGTCGTGCGTATTATTAGTGAAAGGGAATCCTGTTTAATGGACAATCGCGAGCGTTCAAAATGGAAGAAAGGAGATGGCGTATGAACGACAGAAATGCCGATCTTGAAGCGGTTATAAATGAATACAGTGATATGCTCTACAAGATTTGCTTCGTGATACTTAAAAATGAGCACGATACCAAAGACGTATTGCAGGATACATTCATGATATACTACACCAAAAGGCCTGACTTTGAAAGTGAGGAACACAAGAAGGCCTGGCTCATAAGGGTATCCCAAAACAAATGTAAGGAGTTTTTGAGATTCCACAAGAGACATGCGGCTGTACCGCTCGATAAGATAGATGAGACGGAGCTCATCACGGATGGACTAAATGAATATGAGCGTGAAATCTTATCCATGATATGGGATATGAATCTGAAGCTCAAATCCGTAGTTATACTCCACTACATCGTCGGTTATTCGGTTGACGAGACGGCGGATATTCTGAAGATATCGTCATCAGCAGTCAAAAAAAGATTACAGAGAGCCAGAGAGGCCCTCAAATCTGAATACAAGGGAGGTTTGGTGTATGAGAAATGAAATGAAGTCAGATCTTTTATCAAACATTGAGATATCAGAGGAAATGAAACGTGATATTTACAGAGGATGCAGACGAGGAAAAACGACTTCCGATTTCAGGTTCCGTCATTCAGGAGCACTTATGGCAGCTCTTATCATAGGGGCGGTTGCTTTTACGGGAGCCGGAGCTAGCGCAGCGGCTATCTTTACATTTGCTGATCGTATCGAGCAGATGCCTGCAGTCGAAAAGAAAGCCTACAAAGAGGAGGTTAAAAAGGATACATTTGTATCTATCGATGAGGGCTTCTCCAGAGAGCTTACTGATGATGAGATTGACAGAAGCATAAAGCTCGAGCGTGATTACTACGATAAGGGTGTTTTCCCGAAGCAGGAGATGGCTCACTACGATAAGGCTTCAGAGAGAAAAGCTGACGAGCTTGCCTATGTAGCTGAAGATAATATCGTTTACATGCCGGATCAGATGAGCGATGAGCAGATACTCCAGTACATCGATCACGATGCAAAGAAGCGTGCCGTAAATATCGAACAGCTCAAAAAGAAAGGTGATGAGCCGGGACGCGGTATGGCACTTGAGTCCACACCTGTCAAGGAAGGCAGCAAGGAGAGCAAGGCTGTTGACGCGGCAAAGAAGGCAGTAAAGAAGCAATTCGGTGTTGATATAACAGATAAATGGATCACGCTTGTTGATTTCTTCGAGAATGACACTTTTAAAAGCGAAAAGAAGATAGATACTTTTAACGTATTTTTCTATCAGCTCGGACTCGGTTATGCCGATCAGTATCAGGTACTCTTAAATGCCAAAGATATGTCAGTACTTATGGCAAACAAGCAGGGCAGATAAGACGAGCTAAAGGAGAAAAAAGTAATTAGATAAATATGCGCTGATGGCGCGTAAGTGTCAAAAAAAGTCAGCCTGGGCGGAGATGTCCCGGCTGACTTTTTTATGTAAAAACAGCGGTATAAATATATGGCATAAATATGCCGATATATACTCTGTAACAACATGTTTCTGCAGAAGGATGGGCAGATTTGACACGGGGATGTACACGGATGTTTTCCTGAGCGTGTACATACTGACCGTGTTATTTTTGTACTCATTTTTTTGCAGCGTGATCTACAATTTCATACATGGAGGTGAGTCGCAATGGTGATTCAATCAAGTGGAGTCGCGATGGGTTCGGGCAGAACTTATCAGCGACAGACACGTGAACGTTCATCTAACCGAGGCTGGGGCGAGGTCTTGGATTCTACGACATCGCCTACAGCTAAGGAGGGCCGGACGATCACGAAAAAAGAATCGGTAACAGAAGTCGTGCAGTTGTACCAAAACTACACTTCTTCGGGACGGAAAGTGGCAAATGCATCGGATGGTGCGTCGGATGAGGCAAATGAGAATCTCATCAGGCCACTCAGTGTAAGGGAACTCTTTTCTCTTTTGCTGAAGTTACGAAAGGATGCATTTGACAAGTTCCTGGAAAACTACCGTATCGGTATAGGGGTGATGCGGGAGTACAGAGTGGAATCAATGATTTCAACTAACGATGTCATGAAAGATGAGGACTCTTCATACGAATACGAGTCGGAGATCACTGATTTCGGTGCATCGGGAAAGGTAACCACAACTGATGGAAGAGAGATTGACTTTGATGTCTCGCTTGCGTTAGGCAGGAGCTACGAAAGACGTTCTGAACCAAGGAGATTATCGATGGGTGGAGGTTTTGTGGATCCTCTGGTGATCAACTTCGGTACGGGCAGTGCCGACCTTACGGGAAGGACCTTCGACTTCGACCTGGATGCTGATGGAGAACTCGACAACATCGCGGTACTCGGTCAGGCATGTGGATTCTTGGCATATGATAAGAACGGAGACGGGATTATCAACGATGGAAATGAGCTTTTCGGTGCGAAGTCAGGAGATGGATTCGAAGATCTGTCAGTATACGATGCAGACGGAAACGGATGGATCGATGAAGCCGATCCGATCTTTGACAGACTGAAGATCTGGTCAAAGGACGCCTCGGGCAAAGATCAGCTCGTGGGTCTCGGTGTCAGAGGAATCGGCGCCATATTTCTGGGTCATGCTCCGACGGAGTTCTCTTTAAAAGACCTTGCAAATGAGACCGAGGGTGTTATCCGCTCCACGGGAGTATTCTTGCGCGAGGATGGAAGCGCAGGGACTATCCAGCAGGTAGACTTCGCAAAAAAGAAGGCGGTTTAGCAAGCGAAAGAAATGAAGAATCTAAAAAAGAGAGCAGCTATTTGACTGCTCTCTTTTTATGAACTATTCTTCAGTAATCTGTCCCGTATACCTTGTCCCCGATCGTAACGGAAGTATTTGCTACGGCATACTTAAATTTGGTCGGATAGTCTGTTCCTACTACGATCTGTGCAACGGATTATTATCTGTTTACTTGGAATTGTTTTACTTGCGGAAAGGAATGGCGTGGTGTATAATGATGTATGTCAAGGAGGTGTAGGAAACTATGACTCAAGAAGAAGCGGTGTTTCTGGCAAAAAGAGATATCGTTGATCTTATCTATGCATCAGCTAAAATTGAGGGAATCGGCGTAACGTACCCTGATACGAATGAGATTTATGAGGGACGTTCCGTGGCAGGGCTCTCTGTTGACGACGTGCTAAAGATCAACAACCTTAAGCATGCATGGAAGTACGTCCTTGATGACGTAAATAAACCTGTGGATCTCGAATATATCAAAGCGCTTCATAATGTCCTTGGGAGTCATGAGATAGTTAACTCCGGATTTCTCCGACGTGACGATGTCTATATCGGTGGGACTGACTGGCGTCCTGAAAAGCCGGATGAAGAAAAAGCATCTGAGAACGTTAAAGAGATTGTAGAGATTGGCGATCCTCTTGACAGTGCTCTCTCGATGTTCTGCTATCTGTGCAGGACGCAACTTTTCTACGACGGAAACAAGCGTATCGCCCAGCTGGTGGCTAACAAGATACTTATAGCCGGTGGAGTGGGAGTTCTCCGCGTCCCCGACAATAAACAGAAATTATTTCTTGAGCAGCTGGTTCGCTATTATGAAACGGATGATCCATCTGAGTTGAAATCGTTCCTGGCTGATAATGCGATCAGAAGCCAGAAGTTCTCGTGATGAATTCTATATATGTTGGTTTTCTAGCGGGACTACTTTAAGTGTTTTCCCCAATGATGCGAGTACTTTGAGTATTGTGTCAATCTTAGCGTTGGTATCGCCACTTTCCATGCGAGCGATTACCGGTTGCTTTACTCCACTCATTTTTTTCGAGTTGTTTTTGGGTTATCCCTTGCTCGCGTCTGGCTTTTACCAGTTCCCCTATAAGAGCGACTCTAAGATCACTTTCTGCGATTTCCTCAGCAGAAAACAGTTCGCTACGGACATTTTCCCATTTTTTTAGTTTATTCATGTTCATTTCCATACCTCCGCTTGAAGTCAGAATACTCGTTCTTTGCTTTTTTGATTTCTCGGGTTGGTGTTTTCGGCGTCTTTTTCGTTTTTTTAAGAGAAAAGCCCGTGGTTTCCCGCGGATTTTGTCTACAGTCTGAGAGCAGCTGTGATGGCTGCTCTCTCTTTTGTATTTGATCTTAGTTTTGCAAAGTATCTGTTGACTTGGGAAGACGGGCATATACTACAGAGTTCTTTCCTTGTTTGTAGTAATCGGTTTTGCCCCACTTCCACGGCTTTGTAATATCATTTCCGTCATCATCGCAATCTACTATTTCATAACCGTCAGCCCAACCGCCTTTCCCGATTCTTTGAAGACCATTACCCGTTGGAAGAAACTCGTTTCCTTCTGCGTTTATGAAACCGATTCCAACACAGACATTTTCCGCTGTTTTCGGATATGAGACAGTAAAGCTCACCTGAGCGGTTTTTCTGTTTTTAAAGCTCTCGTTATTTGCTTTCTTTGAGGTGACAACCTTGTATTTTTGTTTTCCATACCATGTGCTTTTCCACTCGCCCGAAGTGACATTCACCCCCTTGTCATTCTTGACTTCAAGATTGTATCCTGTTTCATAATCAAAAACTGTATAGAAGCACTCAGGTCGAATAGTACCCATTCCATAGTACTTAAACTTTTTACACGTTATTCTGGGATTGTCTTTGAAATTGAACTTGACATCAAAAGTGACAGATAGGTTATCCCCATCGGCAATAGGCTCGCTGCTGGTGATGGTGTAGTCGATCTTAACCTTTTTTGCAGTTGTTAAAGCTCCGCCAGTGCTCTTTGTGCCATGCTTGACTTTTCCGGTGGCTGAGAACGTCTGAGTTGTCCCGAGGGTTAATTTGTTGTTTAGATTCTTTAGTGAGTCGCCGTAGGTTGCGGCTTTTGATGTGACTTGTGATGGCACAAGGGATCCTAATAGTGTTAGGATGAAGAATAATGATAAAACGACCCTATGAATTCTTTTGATTTTTTTCATGAGATGAAGACCTCCTTTTTAGTGTTTAGTTGAGTTTGGGAAAGAAGAACATTTTATTTGTATATTTATACCATTTTTTGCTTTTCATTTTCTTGAAAGTTTTTTTGGTTACACGAACACAACTTTGTTCTCTTTTATCTCTATTGTTTGCTTTTGGTTCATAAAAAAATTTATAAATTATCTTATAAAAAGATCCAACACCATAGTGCATTCTTTCCATTTCTTCACCACTCTCTGGTTTCATATAAGCATAAACACTTTGTTTAATTAACAATTGATTCCCTTTGAATTTCTTTTTAAAAAATGGAGAATTATTAAAAAGATGGCTGTCGCAAAATAGCAAGGCTTCTGTTCCATTATCTGTTTCCATTCCCCATGGATTATATCTAGGCGCAGTCCAAGATACAAATTTAAATCCAGTATAATCAAAATTATTTATCTTCCATTTCCATTCAATATTTTTACCATTTTTTCTTATATAAAGATTTGCTTCTTTATTGTAATAACCATCGCCACCTACATTGTCATATTGCTTAGTTCTGCCTGTTTTAAAATGACTATTGAAAAACTGAATTTCAGATAATAATTCATTATCTTCTTTATTAAATAATTGAAGATGACAAACACCATATTTTCCAAGGGTTCCTATATATTTCCCATTTGTATAATTAATAGACAATATGTTTTCATTATCACTTTTAAGTGATAAATTATCAATACCATATTCTTCAATTATATCGCTTTTTACTAAACTTATTAAATCATTCATTACTTTTTTAATTTCTGAATTAGAAGTTATATTTTTTTCTTTTTGATTAGGATACCATGTACATTTATTTACATTATAACAAGCAGCTTTATTCGTTAAATATCCAACAAAACCATTTCCGATTGAAATCAAATCTCGATATTTAAAGTAATGTGTTTTATTTTCATCTTCTCTATAATTAGTAGGCAATAATTCCGGATTAATTTTAGCCACCGAATCTACAGTTCCTAAAAAAGTAGCAATACACAGCAAAATAATAACAAAAAACGATCTAAGAGTTTTTATCTTATTCAATTCTTTACCCTCCGTTTTTATCCACACAGTTTTCGGTTTCGATATGTATAATCATTCAAACCCCATTATATATATATATATATAAAGTCAAGGGTTTTCTGTGCATTTGCGATGGTCGGCGACTACGCCTCGAAGACACTTGCCGAACGAAGTTAGATGAGCGGAGAAGTCGGATAGGCCCGTTCCCGAGGAACTTGTTTGAGCGTAGCTGTGAAGAGCCGATGCGCGTCACACGTGCCGCAAAGCGGTATCACGCGTGACGGGTATCGGGTCGCACACAGCACGCGAGTTTGACGAGGGCGGGCCTGAGATATCCGAATTCTTCGCGAGTCAACGTAGTTTGTGCGTCTTGGAGGCGTGTCGCCGACTATCGCTCAATACGGAAAAACCATTTTTTGACACAGTTAAAGAAAGTTTTGCTTGAAATTCATGACAAACAGTGGTAAAATAAGCCTATCTTTCTTTTTTTGAATAGGAGGTATACAGGATACTATGATCGATATGAGAAGAGAGCGCCGTTGGCCGGCGAGTTTGAAACTCGAGATCTCGTCGCTTTTTAAACAGGATAATGAAAAAATAGAAAATGTCGATGCTCCGATAGAGGTTGTCGACGTGTCACACGCAGGTATAGGATTCCGCACAGAGAGCGTGCTTCCGGTAGGATATTATTTCAACGCTCGTCTGGTATTCGGCGAGAAGGATGCGCTTAACTGCGTGGTACGTATCTTGAGAAAGCAGGAAGACGGTGACGGGTTTATTTACGGCTGCGAGATAGTGGGAGCTGCTTCTATCATGGATTACGTGGTAAATGATTATGCAGCCACTTTGAATGAGTAAGCAGAAACAAGTGTTTTATCAGGCAAGTCGTCACTGATCGTGATGACTTGCCTTTGTTATAGGAAGGGGAAAGGAAGTAGCTTATGTCTAAGTTTAGTGTAAGAAAACCTTATACGGTCCTGGTCGGAGTCGTGATCGTTTTGGTTCTTGGGTATCTGTCCATCACCAACATGAGCATGGACTTTTTGCCGAGCATGGAAATGCCGTATGCGATCGTAATGACTCAGTATCCCGGCGCGAGCCCTGAGGAGGTCGAGATGGCCGTGACCTCGCCCGTTGAGTCGGCGATGGCACGTATCAGTAATGTTAAAGAGATATCGTCCATATCGAATCCGAATATGTCCATAGTGATCATGCAGTTTGAGGACGGCACGGATATGAACGGAACGTCCATTGATATGAGAGAGAGTCTGGACACCATCCGCTCATATTGGGATGACTCCATCGGAAATCCGACCATCATGAAGATTAATCCTGACATGATGCCGATACTCGTTGCTGCGATCCGATTCAATGGCAAAGACGCCGTCGAGGTTTCCAAAAGAGCCAATGATGACGTTATCCCCGAGATCGAAAGTGTCGGCGGAGTTGCTTCCGTACAGTCTGTCGGCCAGATCGAGGAAAAGATCGATGTCGTTCTCAGACAGGACAAGATCGATCAGATGAATCAAAAGGTCATAGATGCTCTTGATAAAAAGTTTGATAAGGCTGAGAAAAAGATAAACAAAGGCCAGAAAAAGATCGATGACGGTAAGTCTACCCTCAAGTCGAAAAAAGACGAGGCTGCCGGAAAGATGGCTTCCGGAGGAGCGAAGCTCAATCAGGCAAACTCTGAGATAACAGAGGGACTTAACAAGATAGATGAGCAGATAGAGAAGATAAAGACTCAGCAGAAAAAACTCTTAAAATCCGAAAAGGAAGCCAAAAAAGGAAAAGTTGCCATAGTTGCAGCGAAAAAAGAAATTGAGACTACCATTACCAATCTGAAAACTGCAAAAACAGCTCTTTTGAGTGCTAAAGATACACTTGGAAATCTGAAAACTCAGATAGATGCTCTCGAGGCGAAGTTAAAGACCGCTTCCTCAGAAGAAAAAGAGGAGATCGAGACTCAGATTACCTCGCTTAAAACAATGCGGGACAAAATCCTCGAAGAGATGAAAAAATACGACGTCGAGGAGAGTGAGATCGACGACAAGCTCACAGAGATCGATGATGGACTCACGCAGGCTGAAACAGGTCTTAGCGAGATAAAGACTAAAGAAGCCGAGTTGAGCAAGGGACTCAAGCAGATCGCATCGGCAAAGAAAAAGATCAAGGCCGGACTTTCCAAGCTTACTGCCATGAAGAGTCAGCTTTCTACAGGAAAGCTTTCTACAGCAAAGGCCATGGAGCAGTTAAACAAGCAGCAGATACTCGCCGGTATAGAGATGAGTGTCGCTCAGGCCGGACTTAACAGCGGTGCGAGCGAACTTAAGAAGGCAAAGACTGAGTTTAACAAGACAAAAAAGACAACAAAAGAGAACATGGATCTCAACAAGCTCCTCACAAAGGAGATGCTCGAAGGAATACTCAGGGCTGAGAACTTCGAGATGCCGGCAGGAAATGTTGACGAGGATGATGCAACTTACCTGGTTAAGGTCGGAAACAAGATAACATCCGATTCCGATATCAGGGACCTTGTACTCCTTGATTTCGATATGGACGAACTCGATCCGATCAAGCTCGGAGATGTATGTGATGTAACTGTCACAAATAATGCAGATGATGTATATACCGTAGTTAACGGTGAGCCTGCTGTGGCTGTGATCCTTCAGAAGCAGTCGGGATACTCCACCGGAGATGTTACGGATGCGGTTCTGCAGAGATTCGAGACTCTGAAAAAGGAATACTCGGATCTCGATATCACCGTTATGATGGATCAGGGAATCTATATTGATCTCGTAGTGGGAGCGGTAGGACAGAACCTTCTTTTCGGAGGAGTTCTCGCCATAGTTATCCTCTTACTGTTTTTGTGGGATTTAAGACCTACCTTCATTGTCGCGTGCTCTATCCCTCTGAGCCTGGTGGGAGCAGTAGTTGCGATGTATTTCTCGGGAGTCACGCTGAATATCATCTCACTCTCGGGACTGGCACTCGGTGTAGGTATGCTGGTCGACAACTCTGTCGTTGTTATTGAGAATATATACAGAATGAGGCATGCCGGTCTGAACATAAGGAGTGCCGCCATACTGGGAGCCAAGCAGGTAGCGGGAGCGATAGTTGCTTCTACTCTGACGACGGTCTGCGTGTTTGCGCCGATCGTGTTTACGGAGGGAATAACAAGGCAGCTGTTCTCTGATCTGGGTCTGACTCTGGCTTATACGCTTTTGGCATCCCTTATCATAGCGATGACTTTGGTTCCGGCGATGTCATCAGGAATGCTGAGAAGGGCTAAAGAAAAGGAACCGCGTCTGATCCGTGCACTTCAGAACGGGTATGCGAAGATACTCCGTCCGATCCTCAGAGTCAAATTCCTTGTCATAGTGGTCGCGTTTGGACTTTTGGGATTGTTTGCTTATCTGGCAGTGCAGACCGGAACCACGATGATACCGGATATGGAGAGTCCGCAGATGACGATAAATCTGTCCGTGGATGAGGAAAAAGATTTTTCCGAGCTCAGAGATATCTCCAATGAGGTACTTGAAAGATTAAAATCCGTTCCGGATATTGATAATATCGGAGCGTTTGCAGGCGGAAACTCGTTTATGTCTCTGATGAGCTCATCTTCTTCCGGAGGTGGTAATGCCGTTTCCATGTACGCTCTTTTGAAAGACGAGCGTACCATGTCAAATGAAGAGATAAGAGACATGATAGAAGAAAAAACAAAGGATATCGATGCGGAGATCAAGGTGAATATGCAGGCCATGGATATGTCGTCTCTTACCGGAGAGGGCATCCGCATAGACATACAGGGACGCGATCTCGATAAGCTTCGTGAGATATCGGAAGAGATCATGAAAAGGGTTGAATCCGTCGAGGGTACAAAGGATATCACCAACGGATTGGAAAACTCGGGAAAAGAGTTCAGAATCAGCGTCGACAAAGCAAAAGCGATGAGATATTCACTTACGGTAGCGCAGGTCTTCTCAGAGGTAAAGAAAAAAGTCGCCGATGCCACATCCTCGTCAAAGGTATCTACTGACACAAATGATTATAACGTATTTATAAAATCCGAAAAGGACGAGAACCTGACCAGAGAGCTTCTCAGAAGCATGAAGATAGACTACACCGATGCTCAGACACAGAAAAAGAAGTCTGTCACTCTGTCAAAGATAGCTTCATTTGAGACTGTGCCGTCGCCTGTTGCGATCAGGCACAAGGGCCAATCAAGGACCGTATCCGTAAAGGGAGTTGTAGACGAGAATTACATCACATCAGAGGTATCAGCAGAGGTCGAAAAGGCAGTATCCTCTTACGAACCACCTGCAGGATATACGATAGAATTAAACGGTGAAAATGAGACGACACAGGAATCACTTAAACAGGTTGGATTGATGCTTGTACTGGCAGTGCTTCTCATGTACCTGATCATGGTCGCTCAGTTCCAGGGACTCCTGTCACCGTTTATCATCATGTTCACGATACCTTTGGCGTTTACGGGAGGCTTTATCGGACTGTGGATCTCCGGAAGCGAGGTCAGCGTGATCTCGATGATCGGATTCGTAATGCTGTCCGGTATCATCGTAAACAATGGTATCGTTCTCGTGGATTATACAAATCAGCTTCGTACCATAGGAAAGGGTATGGAGAAGAGAGAAGCGATCGTGGAGGCGGGACGTACCCGTCTGCGTCCGATACTCATGACAGCCATAACAACTGTCTTGGGCCTCGTCCCGATGGTAGTCGGAAAACAGATGGGATCGGATATGTCGAGACCGATGGCCATAGTCGTTATCGGCGGACTGGTCTATGGTACTCTTTTGACGCTGTTCGTGGTACCTTGTATGTATGATATCTTCTCCAGAAAGAAGATGAGATCACAGGCTGAGATCGAGGCTCTGGAGGAGCAGATCTCGGATTCTGAGCTCAAAAGGATAGAGATGAGCGGATTCAGGGATGCCGATGTGTCAGATGCATCCGAGACCGAAGACAAAGGAGAATCATTTAAAGATGGTGAGTAAAAATACCCCGGGTTATATCAGCCGTTTCAGGAGGACTAATCTCATATGGCTTATCGTATGGGTGTTGGTAGGAGTGGCCATATTTGTTACGGGCATACTTATCTGGACTACCAGAGCAAATATCCTTACCGTTCTGGCTGTGCTTATGGTACTGCCGGGAGCAAAACGGATAGTGGCTCTTATCGCTGTGGGAAAGAAAAAGTCGGTCGCTGCGGAACGCTGTAAGAAAATAGAAGAAGCGACAGATCCGTATATCTACGGCGGGACACTCGATACTCATGAGTTTGAGCCCGAAGAGCCCGACGAGGATGATGAACAGGATGAGAAGGATGCGGAGAATACTGATTCTACAAAAGAAGAACCGTCGTCTTTCGATGAAAAGGAGATCCCCTGGAATGTGATCTTTACGGATTACATCTTTACCTCCACGGAAAAGATAATGATGCTTGATTTTTTGATTATCACGTATGGGACCATTTTTATACTACCATCGTCGACTAATCAGGATCAGGAGTATGTGAAGAAATACCTGACCGAAGGTATCACCAGGTGGTCTTCGGCATTTGACATCAGATTTGTCTGGGATGATGATAAGCTGGTGTCTGAGATGAAGGAGAGAAATGAAAAGGATGCGCCTCTCAGAGACAGGAGAGAGGTCATCGCCTACCTGCAGTCATTGGCTATGTAAGAAAAAGAGAGGAAATCATGCGCGAGCTAAAGATCGGATCAAATGATGCCGGGCAGCGGTTTGACAAATACCTTCATAAATATCTGAAGGAGGCGTCAGGCGGCTTCATCTACAAGATGCTCCGCAAAAAGAATATAAAGCTTAATGATGCAAGGGCGGACGGTCGCGAGATCCTCAGAGAGGGAGACGTGGTGAAGCTGTGGCTTGGTGAGGATACGATAGAGAAGTTCAGGGGAAATCTATCGGTATCGTGGGATGAGGTCCCGCCTTTAAAGCCGGAAGATATCCTGTATGAGGATAAAGATATCCTGGTGATAAAAAAGGCTGTCGGAGAGCTGTCTCAAAAGGCAGATCCCAAGGATATAAGTATAAACGAGAGGATGCTCTCTTATCTGTATAAAAACGGGAGTTGGGATCCGTCAGGAACCTTTACGCCCGGTATCTGTAACCGTCTTGACAGAAACACCTCCGGGATAGTGCTTGCCGGAAAGTCACTTCTCGGGACGCAGGTTCTGTCCGAGCTTATCAAGAACAGACGGATCCGAAAGTATTATCATACAATCGTAGAAAACGATGCTTCCAAGGATTTTTCCCCGAAAGACAAACGAAAAAACTCTGAGTCGTCTCTTTTGTACTTGCAAGCAGAAGACACTCGTGGTATAATTAAAAATGGCGCTTCTGAGGAAGAAATGGATGAGGGATGGTATTTGATCCATGCATATCTGAAGAAGGATGAAAAAACAAATCGTGTCGCATTATATGATGAGCCCGGAGAAGGACTGAGCGAGATCCGCACGGCGTACAGGATCATCGATGTGTTTTTCGATGAGAGCTCCGGACGAACTCTCTCGAAGCTTGAGGTCGAGCTGATCACCGGAAAGACTCATCAGATAAGAGCGCACCTGGCTTCGATAGGACATCCGCTCGCAGGGGACAAAAAATACGGCGGACACGGAGCTTTGGGATATTATCTCGATGCGTATAAGGTGGTTTTCCCTGAGGATGACCGTCTGTCATCGGATATATCAGGGAAAGAGGTGACAGCTGTCACCGGGGATACGTTTTAATACTTGACATTTATTCAGACTGGAGGAATGAAAATGGGAAAGGCTTTAATGGTTTTTGCAGATGGCTTTGAGACAGTTGAGGCATTGATGACAGTTGATATCCTAAGACGCGGGGGCGTCGAGGTGACGATGGCATCAATCTACGACAGTGTGGAGGTTACAAGCTCGCAGGATGTCACGATAAAGACTGATTCCCTTCTGAAAAATGAAAACATAATGGAGTACGATATCATCATACTTCCGGGAGGACAGCCCGGGACTACCAATCTCGGACAGAGTAATGATGTCAAGCTTGCAGTGATGGCCATGAACGGCGTAAAGAAGTGGATCGCTGCCATATGTGCGGCTCCCACCGTGTTCGGTATGTATGGCATCCTGAACGGGAAAAAAGCCTGTTGTTATCCGGGACTCGAGGAAAGCTTAACGGGTGCCGAGGTGACATATGATGATGTTACGATAGACGGGAACATCATTACGAGCAGAGGTCTGGGGACAGCGCTTGACTTTGCTCTCGCGATCCTGGAGCAGCTCACTAGCACTGCGAAATCAGCCATGATAAGAAAGTCGGTCGTTGCCTGATGGGAACATGGAACTCGAGAGGGCTTAGGGGGTCATATCTTGAGGAACTCATAAACCTCACCATAGAAAAATACCGAGAAAAAAACCTTGCTCTGATCCAAAAGGTTCCGACGCCCATCACGCCCATGAAGATAGACAAACAGACGCGTCATATCACGCTTGCGTATTTTGATCAAAAAAGCACGGTTGACTATATAGGAGTCGTGCAGGGAGTGCCGGTATGCTTTGACGCGAAGGAATGTCAGAAGGATTCTTTCCCTCTGGCCAATATTCACGAGCATCAGTATCGTTTCATGGAGGATTTTGAGTCTCAGGATGGGATATCCTTTCTAGTGATCTATTTCAAAGATCGTGACTCTTTTTATTATCTTCCGTTTTCTGCCCTGAAAAGCTTTTGGACCCGTATGGAATCAGGTGGTCTGAAGCATTTCAAATACTCTGAACTTGACCCCGCATACGAGATATCGGATTGCTCGGGAACGTTCGTGCATTTTCTCGAACCGTTGCAGCGGGATCTGTCCTCGCGCCCTTGACAAAATCGGCGTTTTATCGTAAAATATTGATTGTTGCAGGATTAGTACATCGGTAGTATGCCAGCTTCCCAAGCTGGAGAGGCGAGTTCGATTCTCGTATCCTGCTTTTTTTTATATACAGGAGGTGCTTATGAAATCATCACCCGAAATTCTTTCATCTTACGCCACGATTGCGAAGGCGAAGACCACGCTTCCGATATGGAAACTGATCCTTTCCGGAGTATTCGCAGGCTTTTTTATCGCCCTTGGCGGACTCGGATCTCAGGTGGCCGCTACGGCTATAGGAGGGACGGCAGGAAAGCTTGTGGGAGCCTGCGTGTTCCCGGTGGGACTGTTTTTGGTCGTGACGGTAGGCGTTGAACTCTTTACGGGCAATTGTCTCTTGGTCGCACCGTGGTTCAGGGAATCAGGCAGCACACAAAGAACGGTGAAGGGTGTAGGAATCCTGAAAAACTGGTTGTTTGTATATCTTGGAAACTTTGTCGGTGGATTTTTGCTGGCACTGGCAGTAGTCAATTCAAATATGGACAAGATGTTTGACGGAGCATTGGGGCAAGCCATGATGTCTGCGGCTGCGTCAAAGATGGCGATCGATCCTGTAGAGGCGGTTATCAAAGCTATCCTTTGTAATGTCCTTGTCTGCCTTGCAGTATGGGTGGCTATGGGCTCGACTAGTCTCGGAGGAAAAGCGATAGCGGTATTTGCACCGGTCATGCTTTTCGTACTCTGCGGGTTTGAGCATAGCGTTGCGAATATGTATTTTATTCCGACAGGCCTGTTCCTTGGAGCAGAAGGCAGTGTCGGTTCATTTTTGATAAACAATCTTCTTCCGGTAACGATAGGTAACATATTTGGCGGAGCCGTTATCGTCGGCGGAGGAGTGTGGGCACTTTATGCGAAGCATGAGAAATGAAATTATGTCAGTGTGTGATCTGATGCATGGAAAAAAGGAGCCGGCGCTCCGGAATGGTGGTAGATATGAACAGACAGCTGAATGAAGACGAGATCGTAGACGGCATAGATGAGGCCATGAGAGAGGGCCGGATCTATGCGGTACTGCAGCCACAGATCAATCATTCTACAGGCAGAATGGTTGGTGCTGAGGCTCTTATGCGTTGGAATGATCCTGAGAACGGACTTCAGATGCCGGGGAACTTCATCCCCATACTTGAGTCTTATGATATGATCTACAAAGCGGATCTTTGTCTGTTTGAGGATGTCTGCAAGTTTATTCGCAGCTGTTTGGATGAAAAGATTCCTGTAGTTCCCATATCATGCAATGTTTCGAGATATGATGTGTATCAGCATGATTATGTGGAGCAGGTTGAAAAGATCAGAAAAAAATACGATATTCCGGTCAGATATCTTCGATTCGAGATCACGGAGTCGTCCGCGATGGGCGGGCTCGAGCTCGTATTGCAGGTTTTAAAGGATTTTCACAAATACGGATATCTGGTGGAGATGGATGATTTCGGCAGCGGGTATTCTTCCCTGAATGTCTTAAAGGATCTGGATGTCGATATCATCAAGCTTGATATGCGATTTTTGAGAGGCGGATTTGGAGGTCGCGGTGGTACCATAGTGAGCTCCATAGTGCAGATGACAAGGTGGTTAAATACCCAGATAATCGCCGAAGGAGTAGAGACTGCCGAGCAGGCTGACTTCATGGAGAGTCTGGGCTGTTATTATATTCAGGGATATTATTATTCCGAGCCGCTTCTCAAGGAGACTTTCTTAAAAAAGCTGAAGCAGACAAATCACGAACCGCTGTCGCCTGCGTTAAATCTGATAAGGACTATAGATGCAGGGAAGTTCTGGGAGCCTGAGTCGTTAGAGACCTTGATCTTCAGCAATTTTGTCGGAGCAGCGGCTATATTTACGTATAAAGACGGAAAACCGGAGATATTAAGAGTTAATAAAAAATATATCAAAGAGCTCGGTATGAACCTTGATGAGAGAGCAATCATCGCGACAGATCCATGGAAAGGGCTAGATGATAACAACAGAGCCATCTATGACGCCGCGGTAAAAAGAGCCATAGAGTCCGGTGAAGAGGAGACCTGCGAGACGTGCAGGATCCTGTGCTCGGACAGCTGCGGGAATGCCAGGATGTGGATACGTACGAATCTCAGAGTCATTGGTAACGCGGGGGATCAGTATCTGATCTATGCCATGATCCAAAACATCACAACCGAAAAAGAGATCATGATAAAAGCGATGGGAAATGAAAAGGTCTTCAAAAACGCATTTGATCAGATCAATGTTTTCGCGTGGGAATATATCTTTGAGAACAGAGAGATGCATCCTTGTTTCAGATGCATGAGAGAATTGGGACTTCCGCCGGTGGTAGAGAACTATCCGGACCCTGTATTCGAGAGCGGGCTTTTCCCGATGGATTACAAGGATATGTATTATGACATGTTGAAAAAGCTCGAAGAGGGCGAGAAGGAGAGTGAAGCGGTCATTCCTCTAACTGCAGGGAGGATTCCGTTCCGCGTCAGATATACTACGGAGTTTGACGAAAACGGAAAACCGTTAAAGGCGTACGGATCGGCAGTTATGGTCACGGATGAAGGAGGGCAATCATGAAGAATAAGAGTTCACATGGGTTGATGTTCAGGTTTTCCATGGTGTTTGTTATATTTGCATTGGTTATCCTTTCCGTAACAGGTTTTGCGACATACCTGTCACAGATGAAAAGCTACAAAGTTGAGTGCGAGAATAATATCAGAAATATCGGAGAATATCTCGCTGCTCTTATGAAAAATGACGGCTCTGATTTCATAAAATATCAGGATTATTTTATGAATAATTATAAAGATATGAAGATCGATTTTGACTTCAACAGTTTCGAGGAAGCAAGGCAGGTTTTCATCAAGGCTTTCTCAGAAAAATACCCGGGAAAAGCCCTTGGGATCGATGTTCAGATCGAGGAGACACCGAAAGATATACAGGAAAAATACTTTACTTATTTTCATGAATACTGGCTTCTGACATTTGAAAAAGCACGTACTATTTTTCATCTTCCTTACACTTATTATCTTGTTATGGGCGATGATCGTGCGAGACTTGACAGTCTCAAGGAAGGTCAGGATACAAGATACAATGTATGCTACATGATCGATGGTGAACGTACTCAAGATGAGGAAAGGAGTACGGAATCAGAAAAGCTCCTTTACCTTGGAGACACTTATTACAATGCCCGTGAGGAAAATGAGCTTGAATGGAACACATGGGAAACAGGCAAAAGACAGGATGGATTCAGAGAGTGGGATAATGACTGGGGACACACCTACAGTTGCTATACTCCGCTTATCATCGAGGGCAAAAAGCTCGGTATAATCGGTACCGAGATAGAGGTCGAGACGGTCAATAAGGGCATTCTTATGAACACCCTCGAGCAGACAGGGATCATCGCAGCCATACTTGTTATCGGGTTGATCGTGATGCTTGTGATAGTAAGGCAGAGATTTATTCGAAAGATGACGAAGCTGGAGAGTGCCATGTCGAAGTACTCAAATACCAAAGATGTGTCAATAGCCGATGAGGTTGAAAAGGCATTCTCGGGACGCGACGAGATAGATTCGCTCGGGAAGGCATTCGCACTGATGGTACGCGAGGTGGCTGAATACATGCAAAAGATGATCCGTGCCAACCGTCAGCTGGAGGTATCGAGAAAACGTGAGCATGAGATGAGTGAACTCGCGATCAGGGATTCTCTCACAGGCATCAGAAACAAGACAGCATATGATCGTGAAGTGTTTAAGATAGAACGCGAGATAGAGGAAGGCGAAACCATATTCGGTGTAGCTATGTGCGATCTGAATTACCTTAAAAAGATCAATGATAATTATGGTCATGAAAAGGGTGATATGGCGATACAGAAACTGTGTCGCGTTATCTGCGTAACATTTGCGCATTCACCGGTATTCCGTATAGGTGGAGATGAGTTCGCTATCATTCTTAAAAACAATGATTATGCGGCGGTGGACAGCCTGATCGAGAAGTTCGATGCTGAACTGAAGGCAATGTCTTATGACGGAACAGCGGAAATGTGGGAGGCTCCGTCAGCTGCCATCGGGTACGCACTTTACGATGAAAAGCTCGATCATGGTTCGTATGAATCAGTGTTCAAGCGTGCTGATGGTGAGATGTACAGAAAAAAGGAAGAGATGAAGGCGGTGAGAGAGTGAGTAACGACGGTGTGAGGATCATTGAGATCAAAAGCAGTGTTCTAAAGGACAATGATGCTGAGGCAGAAAAACTCAGAAAAGAATTGAAGGACAGAGGTATATTTTTGCTGAATATGATGTCGTCTCCGGGTTCCGGCAAGACTACCACGCTCGGTCAGACGGTAAAAAGACTTAAAGAAAAATACAGTATCGGAGTGATGGAAGCCGATATCGATTCGGATGTGGATGCGAAGACGATAGCTGATCTGGGAGTACACGCCATCCAGCTTCATACGGGTGGAATGTGCCATCTCGATGCGGGTATGACAAAGCAGGGACTCGATGAGCTCACCGAAAAAAAGGTCGAGCTCGTCATACTGGAGAATGTAGGGAATCTCGTCTGTCCTGCGGAGTTTGATACGGGTGCATGCAAAAATGTAATGATCCTGTCGGTGCCGGAGGGCGACGATAAACCGCTAAAGTATCCGCTCATGTTCTCGATCTGTGATGTCGTACTCATCAATAAAACAGATGTGATGCCATACTTTGATTTTGATATGGATGAGGCAAAAAAGAATATAAAAAAGAGAAATCCTGATGCGTTGGTGATCCCGATCTGCGCAAAGACGGGTGAGGGTATCGACGAATGGTGTGAGTGGCTGAGCGCGCAGGTGGATGCATGGCTGGAAACAGAAAAATAGTAATAAAAGATGATCTCGATCTGGAGAAGATAAGGGTATCCGGTCAGGCGTTTCGGATCCGGGCGATGGATGACGGAACATATCGGTTTATCACCGGTGAGGATGTTTTGTACATCAGAAATACAAATGCTGACGAGTATGAGATATCATGTTCCGAAGAAGAGTTTAAAGCTGTTTGGCACGACTATTTTGACCTGGACAGAAGCTATTCGCTTATCAGAAAAGAGTTCAGAGGGCGTCATGGATTTATTGACGAATCCATGGATAACGGTAAGGGAATAAGGATACTGAGACAGGATCCCTTCGAGATGCTTATCACTTTCATTATCTCTCAGCGTAAGAGTATTCCGGCGATCGCTTCATCGGTTGAGAAGCTGTGTGAAAGATATGGAAAGATAATAGATACAAAACGGGAAAAGATCTATTCTTTTCCCACACCGAATGCTCTTTTCGAAGCATCGGATGAAGAGCTTGCAAAATGCAGTCTGGGATACAGAACGCCTTATGTAGCCGATGCGGCATACAGGGTAGCGACCGGACAAATGGATTTATCTGCTCTTAAAAAGCTTACGGATGAGGAACTTTTTAATGAGTTAATAAAGGTTCATGGGGTAGGAAAAAAAGTGGCTAATTGTATATGCCTTTTTGCATACTCCAGAATGGGTATGGTCCCCGTCGATGTATGGATACAAAGAGCGATAGAACAAAGGTGTGACGGAGTGTCACCGTTCGAGCTTTTCGGGGAGTATGCCGGTATCATGCAACAGTATATTTTTTATAATATGCGAATGAACTATTGAAGGGTATTGTAAACACAAGAAATCAAAACGGAGGATGTGTATGAGAAGATGGGAAGGTTATGAAAAAGGTGTGAATGTCGGTGGATGGTTATCTCAGTGTGACCATACCAAAGAGACATATGACAATTTTGTGCGTCAGGAAGATTTTAAGACGATCGCTGGCTGGGGGCTTGATCATGTGCGTGTTCCCGTGGATTATGATCTGGTTGAGGACAAGGACGGGAATGCAAGGCCTGAGGGTTATGAATACATAGATAATGCGATCAGATGGTGTCAGGAGAACAATCTTAACATGATACTCGATCTGCACAAGACGTTCGGCTTCTCATTTGACGACGGAGAGGGTGAGGATGGATTCTTTGATAATCCTGCCTATCAGGAGCGATTCTATAAGCTTTGGGAAAGTTTTGCCAACAGATACGGAAAGTATTCCGATATGCTTGCTTTCGAGCTTCTCAATGAGGTTACGAAAAAGGAATATATGGACAAATGGAACGAGATCTCAGATGTCTGTATAAAGAAGATCAGAAGGATAGCACCGAATGTTTATATCCTGATCGGTGGATATTATAACAACAGTATCGAGTCACTTCCGAGCCTGCGTATGCCTGCGGATGATCATATCATTTATACATTTCACTGCTACGAGCCGCTGATCTTTACTCATCAGGGAGCGTATTGGGCACCGGGCATGGATACTTCATTCAGACTTTCGCTCGACTCTACCTACGACGAGATGAATGATCATTCAAAGGAGCAGCTCTCACAGGTGACAGTTGGCTTCGCCGGTATGAATCCGAATGATAAGTTCGGACCGGAGTATTTTGAAAGGCTGTTTGCTGAGGCCGTAAAACTGGCAGAAGAGAGAAATGTCCCTCTTTACTGCGGTGAGTACGGAGTTATCGATCTCGCGGACGTTGATGAGAGTCTCGCATGGTACAAGGTCATAAATGCCGCATTCAAAAAACACGGCATCGGAAGAGCTGCGTGGAACTTCCGGGGAAAGGATTTCGGTATATTGGACGACCATATGAAAACGGTCGCAGATGAGATAGTGAAGTATCTGTAAAAACAGAATACGGATATAGGATTACAAAACAGGATTACAGGAGAAAACAGAATATGGTTCGAATTCTTTTTATCTGCCACGGTAACGTGTGCAGGTCAAGTTGTGCTGAGTACGTTTTCAAGGACATGATCAAAAAAGAAGGATGTTCGGATGATTTTTATATCGAATCCAAGGCAACATCCACGGAGGAAATTGGAAACGGAGTATACCCGCCGATGGAGAGAGTTTTGATCTCTCACGGCATCACATGCAGCGGACACAGAGCCCGCCAGATGAAAAAAGACGATTATGATGATTTTGACTTGATCATCGGAATGGATTCCGAGAACATGTTTTACATGAAGAGGCTGTGGCCGGATGATCAGGGAGAAAAACTGAGGTTGTTACTCGATTATACCGATAATCCGAGGGAGATATCGGATCCATGGTATACCAGGGACTTTGAAAAGGCTTTCAAAGAGATAGAGGAGGGGTGTACGGCACTCCTTGAGCATTTGTCAGAAAAATAAGAATTACATGATCACATGTATGAAAGGCGGTAAGACATGAAACTGTGGGGCGGACGATTTACCAAGGAGACTGATGAGCTGGTGAACAGCTTTAACGCGTCCATAAGCTTTGATAAGAGATTTTACAAGCAGGATATCCTGGGATCGATAGCGCACGTGACCATGCTTGAAAAGCAGGGGATACTCACGTGTGATGAGAAGGACTCGATCGTTGCGGGGCTTAAAGGGATCCTTGACGATATCGAGAGCGGAGCTCTTTCTATAGATGAAAGTGCCGAGGATATCCACAGCTTTGTGGAGGGAACCCTTATTGAGCGTATCGGCGATCCGGGCAAAAAGCTTCACACAGGGCGCAGCAGGAACGATCAGGTAGCCCTTGACATGCGCCTTTATACGCGTGATGAGATCATTGCAATAAACGATCTTGTAAAGGGACTTATGGCTGTTATACACAGGATCATGAAGGAAAATGTGGATACGTATATGCCCGGATTTACGCATATGCAGAAGGCTCAGCCCGTCACGTTTGCTCATCATATGGGAGCGTATTTTGAGATGTTCAGGCGTGATCGCAGCAGGCTCAGGGATATCTATGACAGGATGAATTACTGTCCTTTGGGCGCGGGTGCCCTGGCGGGAACCACTTATCCTTTGGATCGTACGGATACCGCATCACTCCTTCAGTTTGACGGTCCAACATTCAACAGCATGGATTCAGTTTCCGACAGAGATTATCTGATCGAGCTGATGAGTGCACTGGCCACTATCATGATGCATCTGAGCCGTCTGTGCGAGGAGATCATCATGTGGAACAGTGATGAATACAGATTTGTTGAGATGGATGATACCTACTCTACAGGCTCATCTATCATGCCTCAGAAAAAAAATCCCGACATCGCTGAACTCATACGCGGAAAGACAGGACGTGTATATGGTGCTCTCACATCTATACTCACGACAATGAAAGGCCTTCCTTTGGCATATAACAAAGATATGCAGGAGGACAAGGAGCTGTGCTTCGACGCCATAGATACCGTAAAGGGATGTCTGGCACTGTGCTCCGGGATGATCGATACGATGAAGATCAATCCGGAGGCTATGGCAGAGAGCGCGAAGAGAGGATTTACAAACGCGACGGATGCTGCAGATTATCTGGTAAATCACGGTGTTCCGTTCCGTGATGCTCACGGTATCATCGGACAGCTCGTCCTTATGTGCATCGACAGAGGAATATCTCTCGATGAGCTGCCTTTGGCTGAATACAAAAAGATATCACCGGTGTTTGAAGAGGATATCTTTGATGCGATCTCTATGAAGACATGTGTAGAACGCAGAAATATAATAGGTGCGCCGGGACCGACTGCAATGAAGGCTGTCATCGCGACGAACGAGGAATACCTCGAAGAAACTTAATCATACAGCTGTAGATTTTTAAAATTGACTTGATTATTTCACATTTTGAGTTTAAAATAGAGTCAAATCATAGGAAAGGACAGGTGGTTCCTATGTCTATTTCGACAATGGTCGTGACAGATGCCACAAGTGCTCCCGCGAGTGGTTCCGCGGTAGCATATTCAGGTTTGGCACAAAGCGATGAGGATACGACCATAACCCCATTTAAAACAGTTTTGAAACAGGCGACTTCTGCCAAGCAGGCTCAGAAGTCTTCTTCTGATACTTCCGCAAGTTCGGTTAAAAGAGCTGAGTCCGTAAAGGCAGCTCAGGAGAGTTCGGCGTCAGGCACTACCAAGCTTGAAAATATTTTTAAGAGGGCGTCCGAGAAATACGGCGTTTCCTACGACTTTCTCGTGGCTGTGGCAAAGGCAGAGTCTGATTTCAATCCCAAATGTGTTTCGAGTGCGGGCGCGATGGGGATCATGCAGCTGATGCCGGATGAGGTCAAGGACATGAATGTTTCCGATCCGTATGATGCGGAGCAGAATATCATGGCATCAACGAGACTTCTTGCCGCTCATTTGAAAAAATTTAACGGGAATTATACGCTCGCCGCTGCAGCATATAACGCAGGAAGCGGTGCGGTTAAAAAGTATGGGGGAGTTCCTCCGTATAAAGAGACGCAGAACTATGTTAAGAAGATAAATCAGTACATGAAAGAAGGGGTAAAAGTACCTGATAAGGATATAAAGGTATCCTATGACTACTCCGCATATGACGGGAAAGAAGTTAAGCATACCGGAGCATCGGATGCGAAAAACTCGTCATCGTCGGGAACGACTACCGATACGACGAATCAGGCAGATGGCTTTGATCAGGGTGTGATGGCAACAGATGAGGATTGGGATAAGGTACGTATCACGGTCGGTACCGGAAATGAAGCGGTGACGATGACGTACGGAGCTTATCTGAAATACAAGGAGCTTGGATCTTTAGGTGTAGGCTGAAAGGACTGATCGTATGTCAGAAGAAAAGAATCCGATCAAGCACTCCACAGTTGTTTGTTCTGAGTGTTCCGGCATGATGAGATACAAGAGCGCAGGGACCTATGTTTGTGATACCTGCGGTCATGAAGAGCTTGATGATTATGGCACTGTCAGACGATTTTTGGAAAAAAGAGGCCCGAGTAATATTTTCGAGATCGCAGAGGGGACGGGACTTCCCAGGTCTGTGATCAGTGGTCTTTTTAAGGATGGAAGACTTGAGGTTGCAAAGAGTTCGGCAGTAAGCGTTTATTGTAAACGCTGCGGTATGCCGATCAGGACCGGAGAGTACTGCTTCAGCTGTCAAGCGGAGATCGATAGGCGCGGAGAGCGCAAAAAGGGAACCTACAATGCCCTTAAGGGTATGGGTGGAGATGACGGTTCGATGCGTTTCTTAGATAAGTAGAGTCTTCAGAGCCTGTGAATACAGCTCTTCGCTGTGTTTTTCCCATGAATTACAGACACGGATGGCGTCCTCCTCGGAGGATACCTCCAGATTGATCTCATAGAGTATATGTGCTCCGTCACGAATGGAGCATGTCGCGGTATACATACCGTCTTTTGTCAATTTATAATCACTGACCAATGAGGTTTCGTCAAGAGTTTCCACGTGATTTTTCTTCAGATATTCATCGACTTCTCTACGGATATCCTGTGACAGATCATTTTCAAAAGCCAGTCTTGTCTGTTCCCCTGTTTCAGTCAGTGTGACGTAGCTGCGATGATAGGTGTTTTTCTCCGTGACCAAACCTGATTCGATAAGCTCTCCCAGAGCTGACTGGGCGTGGATATAGTCGGTATAGCCGAGGGTTGTTATGACATCTAAAACGACACCCTGCGTCAGTGAAGCTGACGCACGATGGAGTATATGAAGGATGGTCTGTTTGTAGATATTTACAGGTTCGCCGATCATTTTTACCCCCGCGTGGTGTTCGTTTTAACTACTATTACATTGTAACCATTTTTAAAAAAAATACAAGTACAAAATAAAAATACTTAGAATGGAGGATTACCATGGACACAAATGAAAAAGCACTTATGTTGCACGAGCAATGGAAAGGAAAGATCGATACCACTCCGAAATGTGAGGTGAACACCTCTGAGGATCTCGCGCTCGCGTATACACCGGGAGTTGCAGAACCCTGCAAGGTTATCGCTAAGGATAAGGAGGCAGTTTACAAATATACCATTAAGCAGAATACCGTGGCAGTAGTGTCTGACGGAAGTGCCGTGCTGGGTCTGGGAAATATCGGACCTGAGGCTGCGATGCCTGTTATGGAGGGAAAGGCCGTACTGTTTAAGGAGTTCGGTGGAGTAAATGCATTTCCGATCTGCCTTGATACACAGGATACGGATGAGATAATCGAGACCGTGGTCCGCATCGCACCCGGATTCGGAGGGATAAATCTTGAGGATATCTCGGCGCCGCGTTGCTTTACGATCGAGCAGGAACTCAAAAAGAGACTGCATATTCCGGTATTCCATGATGATCAGCATGGAACGGCGATCGTGGTTCTCTCAGGTATCATAAATGCACTGAAGATCGTGAACAAGAAAAAAGAAGACTGTCGTATCGTGGTGAACGGTTCGGGGGCAGCGGGTATCGCTATCTCTAAGCTCCTTTTGCGCTATGGATTTAAACACATCATCCTTTGCGACAGCGCGGGTATCGTTCACAGGGATTCGGACAGATTAAATGATGTAAAAAGAGAGATGCTGGAAGTTACAAACCTTGAGAATAAAAAAGGAAATCTTGCCGATGCCATGGTCGGTTCCGATATCTTCATCGGAGTAAGTGCTCCGGGAGTAGTTACCGAAGAGATGGTACGTTCGATGAACAGGGATGCGATCATTTTTGCAATGGCAAATCCTGTTCCGGAGATCATGCCGGATCTGGCCAAGAAGGCAGGAGCGAAGGTCATAGGTACGGGAAGATCTGATTTCCCGAATCAGGTAAACAATGTGCTCGCTTTCCCCGGACTTTTCAGAGGAGCATTGGAGGGAAGAGCCGAGCAGATAACAGAGGAAATGAAACTCGCGGCAGCTGAGGCGATCGCTTCACTTATATCGGAGGATGATCTTGATGCGGATCATATCATACCGGAGGCGTTCGATCCGAGAGTATCCGATGTGGTCAGTGATGCCGTAAAGAGACTGATCTGAAGGGAAGGATAAGAAACGGAGGGAAGAATGGATTTAGAAAACAAGACATTGCAGGAACTCAGAGAGATGGCAAAGGAGAAGGGTATCGAAAAATACTCCTCCATGCGAAAGGCTGATCTGATAAAGAGGCTCGGAGCATCATTGGCTGCTCCTGTTGCAGATGCCGTGAAACCGGAAAAGCATGAGAAGCAGGAAAAACATGAGAAACCAAACAGATCCGACAGAAAGCATGCTCAGCCTGAAAAACGTCAGGAAAAGCCTGAACAGCGGGAGCAGCCAAGTGATCGCAGGCAGAATTATCATAACGGGAATACCAGAAGTCGTTATCATGACGGCTCAGACGGTGTGATCAGTGTTCAGAAGGAGAGGCAGATCGAGGAGGTAGCTCCAACGGAGCTTAAGGATCTCGACAGTGGCATCACCAAAAACGGAATACTGGAGATCATGACAGAGGGATATGGTTTTATCCGTTGTGACAACTATCTTCCGGGTGAGGATGATGTATACGTATCGCCTCAGTTTATCCGCAGATTCGGTCTGCGTACGGGAGATATCATCACCGGTAATCTTCGTCGCAGAACTCAGAACGAAAAGTTCTCCGCACTTCTTTATATGAAGAAGGTTAACGGTTTGCCGACAAGCTATCTGTATGACAGAAAGAAGTTTGAAAATCTGACGCCGATCTTTCCGGATGAGAGGATCAGGCTCGAAACACCGGGAGCAGCTGTCTCCATGAGGATGCTGGATCTGATATCTCCGATAGGTAAGGGACAGCGTGGTATGATCGTGTCTCAGCCGAAGACGGGAAAGACGACGCTTATCAAGCAGGTGGCAAAGTCAGTCACGAAAAATCATCCCGATATGAAGATGATAATCCTTCTTATCGATGAGCGACCGGAGGAGGTTACTGACATCAAGGAGTCTATCGAGGGCAACCAGGTTGAGGTCATCTACTCGACCTTTGATGAGCTTCCTGAGAATCACAAACGTGTTTCCGAGATGGTCATTGAGCGTGCCAAGCGTCTCGTAGAGTGCGGAGAGGATGTTATGATCCTGCTTGACTCGATCACGAGACTTGCAAGAGCCTATAACCTTACGGTCACTCCCAGCGGACGTACTCTTTCGGGTGGTCTGGATCCTGCGGCATTGCATATGCCGAAGAGATTTTTCGGTGCTGCGAGAAACATGCGTGAGGGTGGAAGTCTGACTATCCTTGCAACAGCGCTTGTTGATACCGGAAGCCGTATGGATGATGTCGTTTTCGAGGAGTTCAAGGGTACCGGTAACATGGAGCTTATGCTGGATCGATCCCTTTCCGAAAAAAGGATCTTCCCGGCTATAGATATCACGAAGTCGAGTACCAGACGCGAGGATCTGCTTCTCGATGAAGAGGAGCAGGAGTGCGTCGTGAAGATCAGAAGGATGCTCGGAGGGATGAGGCCGGATCAGGCCATGGAACAGGTGATGGATATATTCAGACGTACGAAGGACAATCGGGAATTTATCGAGATGGTCAAAAAGATCAGGATTTGATTATTCAGTAGCATATGCTGCCTTATGAGATATCATCCACGGGCAACGGGCACGAGCTTATCGATTCACAGCACCTTTTGATAATCTCGGATGCCCCTGCGGCACTCGCTTGTTTCGTGCGCACTATGTGCTTCGAAACTACGCTCAAACAAGTCCTCGGGGCATCCATCAAAAGGCACTGTTTATCAGATAAGCTCGGCTAATGTTGCCCTTAGTATGAATCTCATGTCGGCAGCAGCATGCTATCAGGCCACAACCGACCGCCTATGTGGCCGTACGTGATGCGGACCATGAAACTTGCTACTGAATAATCAAATTAAGGGCATTTTTTTTAAAAAGTGCTTGCATTTTGTTTTTATATATGATAGAATAAGCAAGCGTTTGTATGAAAACACTGAAAATTCGTCTATTAAGACTTGTTTTTCGTAAAGCAACATGTCAGGAGGTGTATCATGAGAGAAGGAATTCATCCGGAGTACTACCAGGCAAAGGTAGTATGCAACTGCGGAAATGAATTTGTGACAGGCTCGACTAAGGAGGATATCCACGTCGAGGTTTGCTCAAAGTGCCATCCGTTCTACACAGGACAGCAGAAGGCTGCCCAGGCACGTGGCGCGATCGAGAAGTTCAACCGCAGATACGGCTTAAAATAGCATAATACCAAGAATACTCAGGAGACCAAGTTTTGCTTGGTCTCTTTGTCTTATTTTATGGTTTAAATAGGGGGAGTGTTTTAAACGCTTCGGAATGGAGGTTGTATGGCTAGATATTCGGGCATAGGCGGTCAGGCCGTGATAGAAGGCGTGATGATGAAGAACAAAGGTGAGTACGCCGTTGCAGTCAGGAAGCCAAACGGAGAGATCGAGGTTCAAAAGAAAAAGAGCACGAGCCTCAGAGACAGATACAAGGCTTTGGATCTTCCCATCATACGCGGTGTGGTGACTTTTATCGAGTCCTTTACAATGGGAATGGGAGTGCTCAACTATTCAGCGTCTTTTTATGAGGATGATGAAAAAAAGGACATGACCGAGGAAGAGAAAAAAAAGGCAGAGAAAAAGGAGAGTATCCTCACTGTTCTCGTCATGATACTCGCGATAATACTTGCCATAGGTATTTTTATCCTGGCGCCCTTTTTTGCAATGGAAGCGCTGGAAAATGCGATACCATCAGAGATGCTCAGAGGCTTTTTGGAAGGTGTTCTGCGCGTGATCATTTTTATTGCGTATGTGAAGCTGATCACTCTGGTTGATGATATCAAGAGACTTTTTATGTATCACGGTGCCGAGCACAAGTCGATCAACTGTGTTGAAAACGGAGAGGATCTGACTGTCGAGAATGTGAGAAAGCAGTCTACCGAGCACAGACGTTGCGGAACGAGCTTTCTTCTTTTCGTTATGGTGGTTTCTATTCTGTTCTTTATGTTTATAATAGTCGGAGCCGTATGGCTTCGCATGTTGTTAAGAATACTTTTGATCCCTGTTATAGCAGGGTTATCATACGAGCTTATTCGCTTTTTGGGAAGTCATGAAGGTAAAGCTGTCTACATCATCTCCCGTCCGGGAATGTGGCTTCAGAGGCTGACAACGGCTGAACCGAATGATGATATGATAGCTGTGGCTATCGCGTCGGTTAACGCGGTGTTTGACTGGAGAGAGTTCCAGGGCAAAGAGCCTCTCCCGACCGAGATGGAGAGTGAGGATGAGCCCGATAAGTCAGGGGAAGCCGACGCGGATATCAAGTCTGAAGGATCCGATGAGTCAGAGCCTGTCATGAAGCATGCTGATATGCCGTGGGTAAAGGTTGCCGAGGAGGCTCTTCGGGGCGAGTCAGGTGTAGAGGATGTCGAAGTTGAAGACTTATAATGAACTTCTGATAAATGCGACCGATGAACTTGAGTCCGCAGACGTGCCGGAGCCGGAGCTGAATGCGTGGTATCTTTTGGCGTGGTCGGTAGCCATATCAAGGGAGGAACGACCGGATGACGAGAGTGAAACCCGGAAAGACGAGGACGAGTCAGAGTTTGTGATCAGGCTGTCGCGGAGCATGCCCGACCGTGCGTGGTATATGATGCACGCAGAAGATGAGGCAGATGAGTCGGTGACACAGACTTTGGAACGGCTCATTGAGTACAGGAAAAAGAGAGTCCCGCTTGAGTATATAACTCACTATACGGAGTTTATGGGTTTACCTTTTTATGTAGATCCTTCGGTGCTGATACCCAGGCAGGACACGGAGTGTGTGGTGGAAGCCGCATTGGATATACTAAAGAAAGATCACGCCGAAAAAAGTGCTGATGTTCTGGATATGTGCACGGGGTCAGGGTGTATTGCCATAAGCCTTGCAAAGCATGGCGGGCTAAAGAGTGTAGCTGCCACGGATAAATCAAAAGAGGCACTGAAGGTAGCGAAAACAAACGCTGAGGTAAATGGAGTTGATATAAGTTTCTTTCAGGGTGATCTGTGGGAGGCTGTCGAAAAAAGTCCGCAAAAGTATGACATCGTTATCAGTAATCCGCCATATATAAAACATGACGTGATGAGTGAACTTATGGATGAAGTCCGGGATTATGAGCCGGTGATGGCGCTGGACGGTGGTGAGGACGGCCTTTTGTTCTACAGGAGTATTACTCTGAGAATCGGTGAATTTTTACGACAGGGTGGCAGTCTGATATTCGAGATTGGATATGATCAGGGAAAGTCGGTGGCCGAACTTATGAGAGAGTCCGGATTTGCTGATATAGAGGTCAGGAAGGATTACTGCGGATGCGATCGCATAGTGACCGGAAGGTTTAGCGGATGAGCGTGAGGATCCGGTGTGTCGCAGAGTGTGGTCCCGAAATGGAGGTTTGAGGTTGATATGTTTGAACATGTAGAGGATATTTCCTTACGATATGATGAGGTGTTAGCCGAGCTGTCATCGCCTGAGGTGATGAACGATGCCGATGTGTATAGAAAAAGAATGCAGGAGCAGGCCGAGCTGGAGCCGATCGTGATGAAGTATCGTGAGTATAAGGAAACCGCCCGGGGCATCGAGGATTCGAAAACGATGCTTGAGGAGGAATCTGATGAGGAGCTCAGGGAGATGGCGAAGGAGGAGCTCTCCAAGCTGAAGGAACGTCTCGAGGTTATCGAAAAAGAGATGAAGATACTGCTTCTGCCAAAGGATCCCAATGACGATAAAAATGTCATCGTCGAGATCAGAGCGGGTGCGGGCGGTGATGAGGCGGCACTCTTTGCGGCTGATCTCTTCCGCATGTATGCCAAGTATGCAGAGCGTGAACACTGGAAAGTGGATACGATGAACTCCAATGAAAACGGTATCGGCGGGTTCAAGGAGATTGTGTTTATGATAAATGGCAACGGTGCCTATTCAAAGCTCAAATACGAGAGTGGCGTGCATCGCGTGCAAAGGATCCCTGTGACCGAATCCGGCGGGAGGATCCACACTTCGACTGCTACTGTGGCGATCATGCCTGAGGTCGAGGATGTCGAGGTGGAGATTGATATGAACGACTGTAAATTTGACGTGTTCCGTGCGTCAGGAAACGGCGGACAGTGCGTCAATACGACGGATTCGGCGGTAAGACTTACACATATCCCGTCGGGTATAGTTGTTTCATGTCAGGATGAAAAATCTCAGCTTAAGAATAAAGACAAGGCGCTGAAGGTCCTAAGAGCCCGTCTGTATGAGATGGAGCAGGAGAAGGCTCACTCTGAGGAGGCGGAAAAACGTCGTTCGCAGATAGGGACAGGTGATCGTTCAGAGAAGATCAGAACATATAATTTTCCACAGGGAAGGGTTACCGATCACAGGATTAAGCTCACTCTTCATCAGCTCGATTCTGTTATAAACGGGGATCTTGACGAGGTCATAGACAGTCTGATCGCTGCAGATCAGAGCGCAAAACTTGCAAAGCTTGAGAATTGACTTAATCTGAAAAAAGGTGTAAAATAATATTCTGACCATCGAGTCGAAAGGAGGGACGGCCCATGAATATAGAGATACAGAGTTGTGGTCTGGTTCTTATGATCATTATTTTGGTCATGAATATCCTGTCAGGGAAAGGGCGTCTCGTCCTCTATACATCGAAGCTCTTTGTCACGGTCCTCACCGTGTCGATCGTAGCTATCTGCTTTGATATCACCTCGATGGTTGCACTTTATTATATCGATGATATTCCCGAATGGGTGACTGCACTTGCATGTAAGGCGTATATTATCTGCCTGACATATGAGGCGACGGCAGCGTTGATATATTCAATGTATGATTGCTTTGCTTATAAAACATACAGAAAGTTTGCATATATCTGTCTCGGGATAGATGCGGCGGTCTCTGTCGTCATAGCGTTTGTTCCCATTTATTTCAATGTCACCGATCCCTCACATGCCTTTACGGAGGGCCCTGCGGTCCTTATGACCTATGGTGCATGCCTGACGGTGCTTTTTACCACATTACTCCTTTTGATCAGATACAGAAAAAGGATGAATGCACAGCGTCATTCAGCAGTGCTTCTGTGGATGCTCAGCTGGGTAGTGGCAGCCGGAATACAGTTTTTCAATAACAAAGTCCTGCTGGTCGGATTTGCGACAGCGCTCGGAATGACGATCCTTTTTTCCGTGCTCGAGAATCCGATCGCAGGTATAGACCGAGTGACAGGTGTATTCAATCTGCCCATGCTTCATGACTATATGAGTCAGGAGTTCAAAAGAGGCAAAAGGTTTTCTCTGATAAGTATTTCCTTTTCTTCGCAGGCAGGTCTTATCGAGTCGGATCAGGAGTTAAGAGAGTCGCTTATCAGGTATTTCAAAGATATCGCTCATGAGTTGGTATTCCGAAATACCAGATCGGGTGTCGTACTCGCGTTCAAGTATGGAAAACAGGATATCCCCTCGATAGTGAGCAGGATAAAATCCGATTTTATGTCTGATTGGAAATACGGTCCCAGAGGCGAAAAAACACATCTTTTAACACCGACATTTTTGATCATGGAAGACAGTGATGTTCTCGGTTCCGCAAGCGCTATTTTTGAGTATTCCAATTATGCATTTAATACCAGTCCGGATACCGCGGGAACAGTGATATCTCTGGATGAAAACAAGATCAACGAAGCTGATGAATTTGAGAAAACAAAAAAAGAAATTGTCTCCGCAATGAAAGAGGACAGAGTTGTTGTTTTCTATCAGCCGATATGGTCAATAGAAGAGAGCAGATTCGTGTCTGCAGAGGCACTTGTTCGTATCAGAAAGAAGGACGGAAATATCCTTCCGCCCGGAGTGTTTATCCCTGTTGCCGAGGCTACGGGACATATCCTTGAACTCGGTCAGATAGTATTTGAAAAAGTATGTGGATTTATCAAGAAAAATGATCCGAGAAAAATAGGTATCAAATATATAGAGGTAAATCTTTCCGTAAAACAGTGTGAGCAGAGAGAGCTTTCTGCGATGTACAGAGGGATTATTAAGGGATATGATATTGATCCTTCATATATCAACCTTGAGATCACCGAATCATCATCAATAGATATCAGACAAAATGTTATTGATAACATGAATGATCTGATCAGATTCGGACTTAATTTCTCTTTGGATGATTTTGGAAAAGGTAATTCGAATCTTGACTACATCATCGATATGCCGGTGGCTATCGTTAAGTTTGACAGGCAGATGGTACAGGCATATTTTTCGTCAAATAACAAAGCTAAACATGTCATGAGTTCCATAGTAAAAATGGTCCATGATATGAACTTAAGAATAGTTGCAGAGGGAGTCGAGACCAGGGAAGAACTTGATGAATTAAAAGCTATGGAAGTGGAATATATCCAGGGATTCTATTTCTCAAAACCTATTCCCGAATCGGAGTTTCTGTCATTTGTGAAAGATAATAATCAAAAATAATAAAATGAGTTGATACACTCGAATGGAGGAGAAAATGACTATCACATGTTTGGATCTGGAGGGTGTACTTGTTCCCGAGATATGGATCGCATTTGCGGAGGAAACAAATCTTCCGGAATTGAAGAGGACTACGAGAGATGAGCCTGATTATGACAAGCTGATGAAATATCGTATCGATATTCTTAAGAAAAACGGACTTGGGCTCAAGCAGATACAGGAAACTATCGCAAAGATAGATCCGCTCCCTGGAGCAAAGGAGTTTCTCGATAAGCTGAGAGCAGAGTGCCAGGTGATCATCTTATCTGATACCTTTACACAGTTTGCAGGCCCTCTGATGGCTAAGCTCGGATATCCGACGATCTTCTGTAACACTCTTGAGGTGGCGGATGACGGAACCATCACGGGATACAGGATGAGAGTTGAGAAATCTAAATACGCTACGGTAAAGGCTCTGCAGTCAATCGGGTTCGATACGATCGCGAGCGGTGACAGCTTCAACGATCTCGGGATGATCGAAGCAAGTAAAGCAGGATTTTTGTTCCGCTCGACAGAGGCGATACAGAAGGAACATCCGGAGCTGCCGGCGTACGAGGAGTACGATG
Organism: uncultured Lachnospiraceae bacterium; assembly: GCA_947169235.1. Taxonomy (GTDB): domain Bacteria; phylum Bacillota; class Clostridia; order Lachnospirales; family Lachnospiraceae; genus Eubacterium_F. The sequence goes on from CAMVOY010000017.1 coordinate 37,451, forward strand.
AGCTGCTCGCGGCAATACTGAAAGAGATATGATAAAAAAAGCTCTGCGAAAGCAGAGCTTTTTTTGATGAACTCTTGACAAAAGTGCTTCAATGAAGTACTATATTCACAAAGGGGAGAATGCTATGGATTTTTTAGAGATGCGAAAACAAACAGGATTGACTCAGCGTAGGTTCTCAGAGTTTTTAGGTATCCCATTGTCTACCTACAGAAACTGGGAACAGGGACTCAGAACTCCACCTGATCACGAGAAAAACCTGATTGAGAGGTTTTTATGTGATAAATACCTGATCGGGCATACTGAGAATCTGTATGGATTTCTCAGGGACAGTCATCCGATATGCAAGGAGTTTCGAGTTCCGCTTCGTTGGGTTGATCACGACGGAGAGATTGGGGTTTCGTACGTATACATGGAAAAAGTCTATTTTTCAAGAGTTGGAGGTGTAGGTGATTTCCCTTCACGTCTTTCGATGTATGAGAGAGGTGCGTGTCATGTTGCCGAGATGACTATCCGTATGGATATTCTTTTTGAAGAAGGAAGGAAAAGGAATGGATACAACACTGTATTATCTGAAGCATAAAGACATTTCTGTTGCGCAACTGTATGTGGATGATGGATTTGCGGTAACCGGTATGGATGTGCTTGATAGTGCACATATGCCGTTTATGGGAAATACTTCTATAGAGGCCATACGTCATTGGTTGGAGATACGGGCTGTTCCATCGTCCAGAGAAGATGTTGGTAGCATGCTTAAGGATGCGGGATGTGAGAGTACTAAAGAGCTCCTTTTTGTAAATCGGGGACTTAGCTTATCGGATTGCTATTGGCTCGAAAAAGCAGATGAGGACATGCCGTGGTCTGAGGTGAACCTTTATAATGCTTCATATGATGCGCATTTTTTTGATCAAACGGATGTCATTTTCAGCGGAAATGCGACACTTGGAGGAAACATCCCGAAGGAATGGAAAAAGGATGAAAACGGAAAGTGGATGATATACAAGTACAGTGAAGAAAAGAATATAACGCAAGCAATCAATGAGGGTTTTGCCAGCCGAATATCTAAAGCTCAGGGTGTTAAGAAAAGAGGAATAGAATATGTAGATTATAGCATACCTGATGAGGGAGCATCCTTCTGTATATGTGAGGCGTTTACAAATGAGCATCTCGAATTGGTGTCAGCATATGAGTGTATCGGACTCATGAAAAAACAAAATGATATCTCTTATGTTGAGGCGTTTAAGACTATATGTGTGAAAAATGGGCTTAAAAAGACACTTTTGGATGATTTCATGGATTATCTGTTTATGCTTGATTTTTCCATACTGAATACTGACAGGCATCTGAACAATATCGGTATCCTTCGAGATCCGGATACACTGCAGTTTGTTTCTGTTGCACCTGTTTTTGATAACGGAAACAGTATGTCTTATCAAACAAGTATACACCATGATAGAGTATCATCTCTGGAACAAAAGGTTACCGGGTTCTATGATCGTGCAGATAAGTATCTTTTGAAGGTTAATAACACATCGGTATTTGATCCCGGATGTCTTCCGAGTATGGACCAGGTATTTGAAATATACAAGTATTATGGGGTGAATGATGTGAGATCGGAGCTGATCGCTCATAATTTCGAAGTGCGCAGAAAAATGATAGAGGAGTTCTGTGGCGGACAGAGGATTTCTCTGTACAATGAAAAGAAAAAGCAACAGGAGCAGAAAAAGAGTACCAAAGGAAGGGCTCCAAAGGAAATCAGGGATTGGGTAGACTGATGATAGGAAAACAGTGATGCAGAACAAATACGAAAGCCTGACAGCAGCCGTGGTGGCTGCTCAAAATGGTGACAAGGATGCTTTTGGATACATCTATGAGCAAACCTGTCGGGAAAAGAGATATATTGCAATAAAGTATGTGAGAAACGATGCAGACGCTGAGGATGTGGTGGCGGACGCATATGTGAAAGCGTGGGAGAGAATCGGCTCTCTTGAGGATCCCAATAAGGTAAGCGCGTGGCTCGGACAGATCGTAGCCAGGATTGCTCTTGACCTGCTGAAGAAAAAGAAGCCGAAGCTTTTTTCTGATGTTGAAAAAGACGTCGAAAGCATGACATCTCTGGAGAGGGAAAGCATCGGAAGTGAGGATCAGCCGGAGAAGCTTTACACTGTAAAAGAGCGCGAGGACATAATACGCGAGATGATCGATTCACTCTCTGATGAGCAACGAATCTGTGTGCTTATGTATTATTATGATGAGATGAGTGTATCTCAGATTGCCGAGATACTCAATTGTCCTGAAGGGACGGTCATGTCCAGACTTAATTATGCCAGAAAGGCTTTGAGAGTAAAGGCAGAAGCGCTTCAAAAGAAAGGTTACAACTTTTACAGCATCGCACCACTTCCGCTCTTCATCAGGCTTCTCGCTATCGATGCCGCGGAGAGCGATGTTTCGGGAGTTGTCGGTGCAGTTCTGGCAGGAGGCGTGGCTGGGACTGCAAGTGGTGCTGCGGGAACTACGGGTTTTCTGGGAACCATGGCAGGAAAGGTTACTATGGGAGCGGCAGGAATTGCCGTAGTTGCAGGGCTTACCTTAGGTGGAGTGTTTATTTCGGATCGCATCGGAGTATCTGATGAAGCTGCATCGGTAGTAAATACACTGAACGAGGATACTCCGGCTGATACAGCAACCGGTGATGACGTGGGGTCAGACGTCGGTGATCAGACAGGAACTAATACAGAAACGGTCATGGTAAATGATGATGAAATCCCGGATCTTGTCGATGGCGGATTAAAGAAAAATGAACTGGAAGCCATGCTTGCATGCTTGCCTGAAAACATGGATGACAGAACATTGACAAAAAGAGAAATTACTGAGGTTATCATCAACGGGACATTTTTTTATGAAGACAAGACAATACCGGGTTCGGGTCAGCGACGGATGAAGATCGAGGACGCAAACAGACTCCTCAGCGCCATCACCGATTACAGGTTTACCGATAAGGCTAGTTCGACTCCGATGGTTCGCGTACTGGGAGATGAGCTTGTCATCGGAGATGTCTCCGGAGAACCTTCCGAATATGCGATGGGGTGGGGAGATCGCGGATATCACTGGAAAAATGTAACGATAGAAGATATCGTAAAAAATGGCCCGGATCTCGTAGTGACATATGAAAGAACCGGTGTTGTCTTAAAAAGAATGACCGAACCGGACAGTCAGTGGTGGGAAACAAGTAAAGATACTTACAAACAAAGGCTCAAAGCGACTATGCAGCTGACTGATGACGGCAAATACAGAGTGAAAAAGGTTAAAGCGATTTCGCCTATCGAAATAAAGGATTGATTTCAATGAGAGTAAAAATGAAACATAATGGATTAAGGCATGAACTTTGGCGCCGTACCACGACACTCGTCCGATTGATCTGTTTGCTTTCGCTTGTATTGGTTGGATGCGGAAGAGATTTGACGGCAATTGATAAGTCGAAAAAGGATGCATCATACTCGACATCAGGTTCGGCCGTGTCTGCCGGAGCAGTTTCCGGAGGATCTGCTGAAGCGGTTTCAGAAGCTGCAGTATCAGGTTCGGGGGCCGATATTCCACCTTCTGTTGATGAGCAGATCGATATCCTGATAGACAGGATAAACCTGTGGTGTGACGAGTGCGAGTTTGACGAACCTGCTGAAAATGATGAGTTCTCTCAGATGGAGGGACTCAACGACGGAAAGTACTGTGTGACCGACATGGATGATGACGGTTGGCTGGAGATCGTCCAGTGGATCGATTCGGAAAATCTGTTTTGTCAGGAACTTACGTATTTATCAGACGGTTTTACCTTGGAATACATAGATATGACAGGTGATGATGAAATCACAAAAAAATGGGTTGACACCTATCAAAAAGATGTCTTTTTTGAGGACGGTGAAGAGGTTGCAAACGTTCGGATCCGCATGCGCCCTGACCGGGATTGGTTAAAGAAACGGATGCGGATGAGCTATGATGAGCGCAGAAGCCTTGATTAATACGGATACTCATATGTTATAGCGGATGTTGTAGCCTTTTTGCTGCAGTTCATCCGCTTTCTTTTTCAGGTTTTTTCTGGCGTAGTTTAATCTGGACATCACAGTCCCTTCAGGACACTCAAGCATCTCTGCAATCTGAGTGACAGCCATCTCCTCATAATAGTACATGAGGACACATATTCGCTGCTCGTCTGACAAAGAATCTATCATCTGCTGGATGAGTTGCTGTCGTTCCTTCGATGTATACGATTTTTCAGGATGTTCATCGATACTCGGGTTTTCCACGTCCAGTACAGACTGCGCTTCAGCGTCGTCCTCAATGGATGAGAAAAGCTTCGGCTTTTTCTTTTTCAATACGTCAAGAGCGGTCCGGGCTACAATCTGTCCCAGCCAGGATCCTATCTTTTCCGCGTCAGTGAGAGTGTCTATCTTCTCCCATGCCTTAATATATGCCTCCGAGATTACGTCATCAGCGTCTACGGTATTTTTCATATATTTTAGAGCAATATAATATTTTTCCCCGTATGTTTGTTCATAAATATATGCAAATCCGTCGCTGTCACCTTTCTTTGCTGCGATGACGGCATCCGTCATATTGTCAAAGTATTTCAAGGTGCACCTCTTTCTGCGAATGGTTCATTTTAACGCAGGTTTTTGAAAATTCGCTGGCATCCTGCTTCATGAGGTTTACCAGAAAGAGTGCCACCTTATCGTCTTCCATACCTGATTCTTTGGATACAGTTTTTTCGGAATCGTCTGCTAATCCCGGTTTTTTTAAAGTATCCATGCGTTCACCGCCTTTTCTTGTGTGCCCAATGGGTAGTTTTGATGTCTATATCAGTAAGACGACGAAAAAAGGATTCGCATTTTATAAAATGAAATGTGAATGTGAATCGTCATATATTATGGGATTATTGTTTGCCCACTGAATTTAAGAAGACAATTTTTTTAAAAAAATTTAAAACCTGACAGCTACATCCTGCGTCATATGAGTGTAAAAAGAAAAAAATGC
>CAMVOY010000018.1 GCA_947169235.1 uncultured Lachnospiraceae bacterium
CCTGTGCTCAAACAACCCCAGCGTATGCAAAAGATCATCGATATCAAGCGGATTATCACTGAGATACGCCCCAACCTCGATATTTTCCTTTACATTCAGATTCGGGATCAGGTTATACATCTGAAAAATATACCCGAGATGGTTTCTCCTGTACGCCGTGAGCGCCTTTTCGCTCATATCGATAGTCTTTTCCCCGCCTATCGACACGTAACCCGAGTCAGCATCGTCGATCCCTCCTATTATATTAAGAAGCGTAGACTTTCCCGAACCCGATGGCCCGAGGAGCACACAAACATCGCCCTTCTCAATCGAAAACGATATCCCCTTCAGCACCTCCACACGGTTATCTTCGTTTCCAAAGCTCTTGTGTATGTCGTTAATCTCAATAAACATGTGCACCTCCGTATTGACTTACCAAAATTAGTTTGCACTAACCCCTTGAACATAATACTCCTTAGCCGGAAAAAAGTCAACCCCTATGTCGACCAAATTTAGCAGGTTTTTCAAAAAAAAGAGATATGCATGCGTATCGATATACACATACATATCTCATATTTCTTATATTAAGGAACGGTTATTTTGAGAGCAATTCCTCCGCAAGAGCCTCCATCTGCGGAATGTCATCCGGCTTCATCTTTGACTTGATCGACACTGTGGTATCACAAATCGTGATATTTTTCATAGCCTCGAGTTTCTCTCTGATCTTCTTTCCTGCAACCGGCGCCCAGCTTCCGTTATCCATGATCGCGACCTTTTTGTTCTGGAAATTTTTATGTCCGAGACGATACAGGAAGTTTTCCATTGTCGGGAAAAGTCCTCCGTCATATGTCGCGGATGCAAATACGATCTTGTCATATCTGAATGCATCCTCAACGCTCTCCGCGATATCCTCGCGTGACAGATCGGTAACAACTACCTTCTTCGCACCCTTTGCGGTAAAGATCTCTCCGAGCTTCTCACAGGCCTTACCGGTGTTTCCGTGGATCGAGGTATACGCGATAAACACACCATCATCCTCAGGCTCATACGCTGACCAGATCTGATATTTTCCAATATAGTAAGAAAGGTCCTCTTTGTCAGGAAGAATAGGCCCGTGGAGCGCGCAGATCTTCTGAATATCAAGTCCTGCAGCCTTTTTGAGGAGAGCCTGCGCCTGCGCACCGTACTTACCTACTATATTAAAGTAATATCTTCTCGCCTCACAAGCCCAGTCCTCATCCGTATCCAGAGTTCCGAACTTTCCGAAAGCATCAGCAGCAAAGAGGATCTTCTCGCTCGACTCGTAGCTCACCATCACCTCCGGCCAATGAACCATAGGCGCCATCACAAAGGTAAGTGTGTGACTTCCGAGCTCGAGAGTCTCACCCTCTCCCACCGGCTTCACTTTCTCACTATAATCCTTCTCAGTAAACTGCCCAAGCATTCCGGCTGACTTCGCACTTGTGATAATGGTAAGTGACGGATATTTCTCCATCACCGCTTCTATCGAGCCGCTATGATCAGGCTCGAGATGCTGCACAACCAGATAATCAGGCGTACGTCCGGCGAGCTCTGTTTCCAGATTCTTCATCCATTCTTCCGTACCCCTCGGATCGACGGTATCCATGATCGCAACCTTATCATCCAGGATCAGATATGAGTTGTATGCCATACCGTTGGGAACGATATACTGGCTCTCAAAAAGGTCCAGATCATGGTCATCAACGCCGATGTAACGAATTGCTTCTGAAATCTCAATCTTGCTCATAAGTTGTATCTCCTTTTAATATATTCTAGTCATTCCAACTATGTTTCTCTATACAATCGTATAACCGAAAATATCTGTTTACTCCACTCTTATCAGTATACATCCATGTCCCGGTATCTCATCAGTCGATCGGATATTGATCTCTGTTCCCTTCCAGAGATCTATAGCCATACCATCCTTTTTGCTGATGAACGGCTTCGGACAAATAGGTGTTGCCGCGGTAGATATATTGAACATCGCCACATACTCTGCCTCGTCATAGCGATCCTTCGCTCTCCACACGATCACATCCGTATCGCGATAGGCTTCTCTCGCACCCGTAGACACCTCAGTGAGCCTCAGTACCTGCAGGTTTGTCAGTAACCCTATGGTCTCCTGATCAAGCTTGTTCATCTCTGAGCCTATCATAAGCGGAGATCTGAAGATACTCCACAATGCTATCATACTTTTCTCTTCTTCTATCGTAAGACTTGTTCTGTGCTCATTGCCAAATCCGATCCCCAGAAGTCCTACCGGAAGGTCTCCACAGTCCGGGAACCCCTCATCAGACGGCTTTCCCATCCAAGACTTACATACATCGAACATCGCGCGAAGCTCTTCCCAGCTGTCACCGATCGGCTCAGCCATCCTCCACAATTCAGCATTCGATCTGTAAAAATCACACAGTTCCAGATCTGCCGGTCCCGGAGCCAAAGACAGGATCATGTCACGAGAGCATTTGTCCATCGCCTGACGGATCATCTCAGCCTCTGCCTTTTCTTCTTCCGTCTCCAGTCTGCAGATATCCTCACACTTAACAAAATCCACTCCCCATTCGGCATAAAGCTCGAAGAGAGAATCGTAGTATTCCTGAGCCCCCGCTTTTTTGATATCAACTCCATACATATCGGGATTCCATGTGCTTATCGAGTATGGATTCGCGATCTGATTGGCAGTTATCTCAGTGTTCCACAACTTACTATGTGTATGCGCAGCCACACGCGGGATACCTCTCAGCATCGTGATACCGAACTTCAGTCCCAGTCCGTGGATATAGCTCGCCAACGGAGCAAACCCGGCTCCTGCAGCAGCCGAAGGGAACTTCTGAACACACGGAAACGGCCTCGAATACTCATCTATCTCCATTCTGTTGAACGGAACATAGATATCCTCACCGGGCTCCGGTACCGATGTATATGAATACCAGTCCGCATCAATAACGATATACTCCCAGCCGAAATCCTTCAGATTTTCAGCCATGAAGTCTGCATTTGCACGTACCTGGTTCTCGTTGACATTCACACCATAACAGCTGAAGCTGTTCCATCCCATAGGTGGTCTGATCAGATCCATATCGTATCCTCCCTGCAAGTGTTTGTGTAGTCGAACTTACTGAATATTTATTTTACCATAAACCGATAAAAAAAACAACAAAAAAAGCGTGAGTCATACGTGCCAAACTCAGCACGTCGGACTCACACTTTTTAAAGTCTTATTCTCGCGTATCACTCAAAAAGCGGTGTGGACAGATATCTGTCTCCCGTATCCGGGAATACTGCAAGTATCGTTTTTCCTTTATTCTCAGGTCTCTTTGCAAGCTCAGTTGCAGCCCACAACGCAGCGCCTGCGGAGATTCCGGTGAACACGCCGTCAGTACGTACGACCTCTCCTCCGGTAGCAAATGCATCATCGTTTTCCACGGTGATTATCTCATCATATACGCCGGTGTCAAGTGTATCAGGAACAAATCCCGCGCCGATTCCCTGAATCTTGTGCGCACCGCTCTCTCCCTTTGAAAGAACAGGTGATGAAGCAGGCTCTACAGCCACTACCTTCACGTTGGGATTCTTTTCCTTAAGATATTTTCCGACACCGGAAAGAGTACCTCCGGTACCGACTCCCGCTACGAAGATATCGACCTTTCCATCTGTCTGCTCCCAGATCTCAGGTCCGGTTGTCTCGTAGTGCGCCTGAGGATTCAGCGCATTTACGAACTGTCCCGGTATAAAGCTTCCCGGAAGCTCATTTGCAAGCTCCTCAGCCTTAGCTATGGCACCTTTCATACCCTGTGAACCATCTGTCAGCACGAGTTCTGCGCCATAAGCCTTCATCATGTTACGTCTCTCCACACTCATCGTCTCCGGCATCGTGATGATGATACGGATACCAAGTGCGGCAGCGATCGCAGAAAGACCGATACCGGTATTTCCGCTTGTCGGCTCTATGATCACGGAATCCTTATTGATCTTTCCTGTCTCATAAGCATCGAGAAGGATCTTTTTTGCGATACGATCCTTGACGCTTCCCGCCGGATTGAACGCTTCCAGCTTTGCGAGAACCGTTGCCTCAAGTCCGAGTTTCTTCTCATAATTAACCAACTCCAACACAGGCGTGTTTCCCACAAGATCCATTATACTTTTGTTGATAGCCATAATATAAACCTCCTTGCTTTAGTTTACTGCTTTAAACGCCTCTTCCAGATCCTCGATGATATCATCGATATGCTCTGTACCGATTGAAAGGCGAATAGTGTTTCTCTTGATACCGACACTCAACAACTCCTCATCACTCATCTGAGAATGTGTTGTGCTGGCCGGATGTATCACGAGTGATTTCACGTCGGCAACGTTAGCAAGCAGAGAGAAAATCTCAAGATTGTCAATAAAGTCCTTTGCTTTTCTCTCATCACCCTTAATCTCAAATGTGAAGATAGTTCCTCCTCCGTTCGGGAAGTATTTTTTATAAAGCTCCTGCTCTTTAGGATCGGTAGATACCGAAGGATGATGAACAGCCTCTACCTGAGGATGCTCGTTCAGATACTTGGCAACCTTCAACGCATTCTCAGTATGACGCTCTACTCTGAGTGACAGAGTCTCCAGTCCCTGCAAAAAGAAAAATGCATGGAACGGTGAAAGTGTCGCACCGGTATCTCTAAGCAGGATCGCTCTGATCTTAGTAACAAACGCAGCCGGTCCAACTGCCTCTGTAAAGCTGATCCCATGATAACTCGGGTTCGGCTTGGTCAGAGAATCAAATCTTCCACTAGCTGCCCAGTCAAACTTTCCGCTGTCGACGATCACACCACCGATCGTAGTTCCATGACCACCGATAAACTTGGTTGCCGAATGAACAACGATATCAGCGCCCCACTCGATCGGACGAACGAGATAAGGAGTAGCAAATGTGTTGTCCACTACCAAAGGCAGTCCGTGCTTATGTGCTATCTGAGCGACAGCCTCGATATCAACAACATCTGACTTCGGGTTTCCGAGAGTCTCGATAAATACGCCCTTTGTTTCAGGCTTGATAGCACCTTCGAGTGCACCCAGATCATCGGGAGATACGAATGTTGTATCTATACCGTAGTTCGGAAGTGTGTGCTCAAGAAGATTGTAAGTACCTCCATATATATTGGAAGCTGATACGATATGTCCACCACCCTCGCCGAGAGTCTGGAAAACATAGCTGATCGCAGCCGCACCACTCGCTACACCGAGCGCTGCCACACCACCCTCTAAAGCTGCAATTCTCTTTTCAAACACATCCTGTGTCGGATTTGTAAGTCTTCCATAAATATTACCTGCATCAGCCAGACCGAAACGTGCCTCAGCATGATCACTGTTATGGAATACATAGGATGAAGTCTGATAGATCGGAACCGCTCTTGAATCAGTAACCGGATCAGCCTCCTCCTGGCCTACATGTAACTGTAATGTCTCAAAACGTAAGTTTCTGTCCTTGTACTCTTTCTTGCTCATTTTTGCGCCCTCCTTTTTCTCTTGTCTTCTTTTATGGATATTCGGAATTCTATACTCCATAATTCATAGCGTTTCGGTATGAATTATCAAGTATGGGCATATGATACAACAAAGAATACGCATTGTCAAGAGTTATTTTCATATTTTCCTATCTTTTTACTAGGATATTGTCAAAAGTGCCGAAAATCCGAACCTTTCAGGGGTATAGGCTTTTCTTATCATATGCAATAATCTCCGTTTATCGAGGTCTGCCACTCCTTTATATCCTGAAGCGTGATCCCATCGACAACTTCATTCACTGCATCGTAGATCTTTTTCCATATGATAACGGTCGAGCATTGATTCTTTCTCGGACAGTCATGGATGGACTCATCTGCACAATCCACCGGCGCAAGGCTCCCCTCCGTCAACCTGAGGATATCTCCTACCGTATACTCAGATGGTTTTCTGGTGAGCAGATATCCACCCTGCGGACCCCTGATACTACGTACAAATCCAGCTTTATTAAGTATTGATATAATTTGCTCCAGATACTTTTCAGAGATGCTCTGTTTCTCCGCAATCTCTCTAATCCTAACCGGCCTGTCACTTTCGCGCATACTGATCTCCAGCATAAGCCTGAGTGCATATCTTCCCTTAGTTGATATCTTCATTTCAACCTCCTCATTTATCAAACGACATGGTCTCGGATTCATAGACTCCCACTATCCATCGGACCATCATACCCTTAACCAAAAAAGAAATCCCGTATATCCTACTATGTCAGTATGATAATACGAGATTTACTCTTTGTCAAGTTATTTTTATTCGGATCGTTACTCTTCTATCTTTCTGGCAACTACCACGAATCTTCCTTCGTCGGTGTGATACGCACATGTGACCAGCGATAACAGCTGCTCGCCATACTTGGGCTTGACACCCGTTTTGTAAGCGGAAAGCTTCATAATTCCCTTCACGTATTCATCAAAACGCTTTTCTGTGAGCTTTCCTATATACTCATAATACTTAAAAGCCTTCTCGGTCTCCTTAAATACCTTGGAACGGAAAGCCGCAACGATCTCATACTTGCCCTTTTCATAAAGAGTGTCGAACTTGATGATCTTGTGCTTTTTATAGAAGCTTTCCTTCTCGAAATCCATCAGATGAGCAAACATCATTCCGCTTCTCATATGATGCCCGTATATCAGGAGGTTATTGTTCGGATCATCCGGGTCACAAGCTGCATCCAGGAACGGAAGGCCGTTGGAATCCTCTTTTTTATCGAAGTTTCTGTGAATATAGTATTCATTATCCAGAGGAGTATACATAACAGGATAGTTGATCGGCGTATCATCAATCTTTATCCACCCCATTACATCGTTATTCTTTTTATAGAGCTTTTTGTACTTTTTAAGAACGTGCTTCTTCTGGCCGGACGGAGCCACGATCTCGATATCCTCAGCGATGTCCGGCGCATCCTCGGGCTCTGCTTCCGTCTCATCGACCAGCTGCTCGAGCTCCTCTATCCTGTCGCTCGCCTCACCTGCATCACGATAGTAACTATAAAGGAACCATCCACATCCGATAAAAATGGCGGCAAACACGACGATAAGGATATTCATAACTATTTTTTTCATACGCAACTCTCTCCCGCTCTCTACACAGTTCAGCCTACCGTTCCCTTTATTCAGTCTTCCAAGGATCTTCTCATCGGCGTATACCTGATCCCATCTCTCTTTTCCTCAGGTCCCAAAGCCTTAAAGCCCACTGCTTTATAAAACCCGACCGCATAAGGTGACGAGTTTACGGTGATCTGAGGTATCTCCGGCTTTTGTGCCTTCACATCCGATATCGCGATACGAACAAGCCTGCTGGCGATACCCAGATGATGAAATCTCTTCCTGACAAAAAGAAGACTTATGTGCTGCCCCTCTCTGAGGGCCACCACTCCGACCAGGTAGCTGTTCTGATAACAGCCCCACAACTTCATCTCTCCTTTGTCAAGTCGATCCCTCATCGAATGATACTCAATAAAGTGTTGAAAAGTCTTTACGCCCATCTCCTCATAGTCAGGCGCCTCAAACTCATCAAAAACCTCCCACACCAACTCGAGAGCATCACGGAGTTTATCCTCTCTAAGCCTGCATATTTGCATATATTTCACGCTCCCAACCTATTTACAATCACTGTACATTCCCACAGCACAATTTTCATCACATAGCATCAAAGGTTTCTCTGATCGCCTTGATAAAGTTCTCGCTGTTAAGCACCGTCACATTCTCCATGGAAGTGATGAGCGCTAAGTCCTTAGTCATCTTTCCGGACTCGATAGTTGACAATGTCGCCTTCTCTAACTTATCAGCAAAACTACACAATTCAGAAATGCCATCGAGCTCACCGCGCTTTCTAAGGGCTCCCGTCCACGCAAAGATTGTCGCAACTGAGTTCGTAGAAGTCTCCTCACCCTTCAAATGCTTGTAATAATGCCTCTGAACGGTGCCATGTGCAGCTTCATATTCATACACTCCGGATGGTGAAACCAAAACCGAAGTCATCATAGCGAGTGATCCGCATGCGGATGAGACCATGTCACTCATGACATCGCCGTCATAGTTCTTGCAAGCCCAGATAAAACCACCCTCAGTCTTCATCACTCGCGCAACGGCGTCATCGATCAATGTGTAGAAATACTCAAGTCCGTTTTTCTCGAACTTTTCTTTATACTCGTTTTCATAAATCTCTTCAAAAATATCCTTGAATCTGTGATCATATGTCTTTGAGATCGTGTCCTTTGTGGCGAACCAGAGGTCCTGTTTTGTGTCCAGCGCATAGTTGAAACACGATTTAGCAAAGCTCTTTATCGACTTATCGGTATTGTGAACGCCCTGAACCACGCCCGGACCATCGAATTCCTGTATGGTCTGGCGGATCTCCTTGCCGTCCTCACCGGTGAAAACAAGCTCAGCTTTGCCGGCTCCGGGCACGCGGATCTCGACATTTTTGTATACGTCACCGTATGCATGTCTGGCCAAAGTGATCGGCTTTTTCCAATTCTTTACACAGGGATCGATACCCTTTACCTGTATCGGGGCTCTGAACACGGTTCCGTCCAGGATAGCTCGGATCGTTCCGTTTGGAGACTTCCACATTTCCTTCAGCTTGTACTCTTCAACACGGGCTGCGTTAGGTGTGATGGTCGCGCATTTGACAGCGACTCCGTACTTCTTTGTCGCCTCCGCTGAGTCGATCGTGACCTGATCATCAGTTTCGTTACGATGCTCCAGCCCGAGATCATAGTACTCTGTTTTCAGTTCAATGTACGGTGTGAGCAGCTCATCCTTTATCATCTTCCAAAGGATCCTGGTCATCTCATCTCCGTCCATTTCCACCAAAGGTGTCTTCATTTCAATTTTTGACATTTTGTTACACTCCTCCCTCATGAAAAATATACAGTTTCTTCTGCCGGCGGCTCCGCCGGAGAGACATTATCTGCCCATAGCACGGGGTACAATTGTTGATATTGCGGATTGAACTCCGGCTTCACCTTGATCGAAACCGTAACCCACGAGTCAACCTCAAGCGACTCCGCGCCATCCCAGTGACACAGAAAACCGATCTTCTGGATATCGTCTGCACAACAGGTCATCGCAGCACGCGCCGGAACGAATGTCCCACTTGGGAAGTTCGGCGAACGATATACCTGACCTTTGAACGTGATAGTCTTTCCTTCATATCTCTCGGGGTTCTCCGTCACATCTATATACCACAGTCCGAAATCATCATCCTCAAGCGTGATCTCAGCCGCGTTTATGTCGTATGGAAGCTCTTCTTCTATGTTGTTCTCTACCGTTCCGTCCTCTGACTCAAATATAACCTGCGTCATCCTGTTAATGCCCTTTACGGCACGGCGCATGGACGGTTTGTCCATCCCTGAATTGCATCTGTTAAAAATAACAAGATCCGCCATCTGGAACTGTGGCATCATCATTGATTTCATGTTGTTCACATACATATCGAAAGTCTGAGCATTCACCGTGGTGAAACACTGGATGACAACCCAGTTTTCAGGGAGAACCTTGTTATATATATTGTCAACGTCCCACATACCATTGACCTCGATGATAACACGGTCAGAACGGTATTTCTTCAGGTTGTGCACACACACGTTCTCGGTAAACTCTTCCTCATTCTCTACCGTGATCACGTCTATCTTGTGCATACGAAGAAGGGCTTCGTCGAGTTCAGCCTCACCCTGCTCAGTCAGGATGAGCAACGACCTTTTCCCGTCAGAGAAGTTGCCCTCCTCGATGATCTCGCGAATACAGGTCGTCTTTCCGCTCTCCAAAAAGCCCATAAATAAATATACAGGTATGTCCTTATTACCAAACATGCAAAATGAACCACTATGTCGCTTATCCGGCAGCAAAAATGCGCAGCTGCGGCACCGTGGCGACCTCCTTTCTAGCTAAACAGACCGCGAATCCTATCCTCGTTGAGCTCAGCACCGATGACACACAGTCTTCCTGTATAGTCAGCCGAACCTCTGCGGATCTCATACTCGCCCGGTACCAGATCAAAGTGGAACCACTCACCCTCTGTTGCAGGCACGATACCCTTTGCACGGAGAATACGCCCATACTCACCGGCAGCATCGCCGTCAGCTCCGACTTTAGAGAGCTTCTCAAGGATACTCTTAAGCTCGCTCTCATCATACTTCTTCGGGCTCTCGATACCGACACTCGCAAACACCTCATCCGCGTGATGATGATGGTGATGATGGTCATGGTCATGATGGTCGTGATCATGGTCATGATGATGACAACAGCACTCTCCGTCCTCATGGTGGTGATGCTCATGCTCATGGTCATGCTCGTGCTCGTGATGTTCATGCTCGTGATCATGATCATGATGGCAGCACTCGCCGTCATGGTGATGATGTCCGCACTCAGGACATACATCCTCTTCCTCCAGAAGCTCCAATCTGAGAGAGTCCGCATCATCAAATGCACTTACTATCTGCTTACCATCTATCTCCTCCCACGGAGTAGTGATTATCTTGGCATTACTATTCTTCTCGCGCAATAAACTTAAACATTCATTCAACTTTTCGTCATCAATATCACCCGTACGTGACAGAATTACGGTCTTTGCACTCTGTATCTGGTTATCATAGAACTCTCCAAAGTTCTTTATGTACATCTTGGCTTTCTTTGCATCAGCTACCGTCACAGCCGCTCCAAGTTGAACCTCGATTCCATTTTTATGTCCTGTGAGCACCAGGTCCTCATCATGCTCGACCCCCTGATTCTCATCAAGTATACCGGCTACCGCACGGATAACATCAGAGAGCTTTCCTACGCCCGAAGGCTCGATGATGATACGGTCAGGTGAGTACTTCTCGAGCACTTCTCCAAGCGCTGTTCCAAAGTCTCCGACCAGCGAACAGCAGATACAGCCCTGATTCATCTCAGTGATCTCGATACCCGCATCCTTCATGAATCCGCCATCTATTCCGATCTCACCGAACTCATTCTCGATCAGAACGATCTGTTCTCCCGTAAAAGCCTCACTTATGAGCTTTTTGATGAGTGTCGTTTTACCGGCACCCAGAAATCCCGATACAATATCAATCTTAGTCATTTTTACGCCTTCTTTCTCTATATTAGTTCTCTCTGTTTACCCTCCAGCCACTCATTGGCGGCCTTAAGCCCGTCATCAGAGTACTCGAATTGCTCGGTAAACACCTCTTCCTCCGTTTTTTCAAGGATATATGGACCCTTCCATGCCTGCACGCGCAAAACGGTCACAGGCTCGGCTGAGCCGCCATCAACGGCACCGCCCGTAATCCCCTCAGATGCATCCTCGGACGCATCCCAGGGCTCCTCAGGCTCTATCTCCAGCTTTCCTATACGGAAACACAGGCCTTTGTAGCTCCCCTTAAAAACGGTCTTTTTATAGTAATCAATCGAATACAGATTGATCCCATCCATCATAGATACTCACATCCTCAATAATCACAGTCTGGCTTCTACAAAAATGTTGTAGATCGCCTTTACAGCCTCTTCGAAGTCAACCGAAGCCACACCGATGATGATATTCAACTCGGATGAACCCTGGTCGATCATCTTTACATTGATGTGCGCATGTGCAAGCGCCGAAAACAGGCGTCCGGCTGTACCACGCGTACTCTTCATACCACGTCCTACCACGGCGATCAGCGCGAGGTCAGACTCGATATCCATATGATCAGGCTCGCACAGCTCCTCTATACGGGCGATGACCTGCTGCTCCTTGTCCGCGAAGTCTTCCTGACGAACGATCACGGACATGGTATCGATACCCGAAGGCATATGCTCCACGGAGATACCATACTCCTCAAAAGCAGTCAGCGCCTTCCTGCAGAAACCTATCGCCGTATTCATCTTGTCCTTCTCCAGTGACAGTGAAACAAAGCCCTTCATACCTGCGATACCGGTGATCGTGTACTTCGGAATGCGTGAAGTCCTCTCCACGATAAGCGTTCCCTCAGCCTCAGGCTCATTCGTATTTCGGATATTGATGGGGATACCCACCTGACTTACCGGGAATATGGCGTCCTCATGCATTACGGACGCACCCATGTACGCGAGCTCCCTAAGCTCCGAATACGTGATCGTATGGATAACCTGAGAACCCTTTACGATCCTCGGATCAGCCACCATAAATCCTGACACATCGGTCCAGTTTTCATATATATCAGCCTTCACGGCACGAGCCACGAGCGATCCCGTGATATCAGATCCTCCTCGTGAAAAAGTTACCACCTCTCCGTTTTTCTTTGAACCGTAAAAACCGGGGATAACCGCTCTCTCATGCGCGTCGAGGTGCTTTTTCATAAGCTTGTATGTCTCCTCGGCATCGAGAGTCTCATCATCATTGAAACGGACCACATTCGCAGCATCGACAAAATCAAAGCCAAGATAAGCTGCCATGATCTTTCCGTTGAGATACTCGCCACGGGAGATCACATACATCTCACCGGCGCCCTTCTCGAGCTTTTTGCGGATCTCATCGAACTCCTTCGCCAGAGATACCTTCAGATCCAACCCGCGAATGATCTGCGCATAACGCAGTTTGATCTGCTCCAACACCTTCATATACGGCTTGCCCGCCTTCATCAATCCGTAAATCTTGAAAAGCAGGTCGGTTACCTTGGTATCATTTGAATCACGCTTTCCGGGCGCACTCGGCACCACATACACGCGTGACTCGTCCGAACGGACAATTTCTCCAACCTTACTGAACTGCTCAGCACTTGCCAACGAGCTTCCACCGAATTTTACTACTTTTTTCATTTTCTTACTTCTCCAATCGTGTTTATTGCAACGTGCCAACCGGGCACATCGCTTTTCGGAACATTACACATGTTCCTATAGTATTATAACAGACGTGTCAAGCCCCCGGGAACGATCGCCCCGGGGACACATTTTTTCGTGCTATTTTTCGAAAAATACCTAGATCGTGACATCCTCACTGTAGTCGACATTGTCGTACTTAAAGCCGAACATCCGGTAGAAATCCTCCCAGTATCCGTCGATATCACCGTACTCGCCGATATTCTCCGTACTGACATCCTCCCAAACCTTTTTAACTTCATCCTGGACGCTCTGTGCCATCTCGAGATCATCCATGCGGATATATCCCTCCGCATCCGTCTCTGCAGCAGGGAGCTTCTCGGTGTACAGTCTCACCATCTGCTCGATGCAGCCCTCGTGCACACCCTGCGCCTTCATCACCTTGTAAAGGATCGAGATATACAAAGGAACGATAGGTATCGCCGCACTGGACTGCGTTACCAACGCCTTGTTTACGGATACATACGCCTTTACTCCCTTATCAGAAAAATCCTCCGATATCCGCTTAGACGTCTCAAAAAGGTCCTTTTTCGCCTGTCCTATAGACCCGTCTTTATAGATCGGATGAGTCATCGTAGGGCCGATATAGCTGTAGGCAAGAGTCACTGCTTTGTCAGCCAGAACCCCCGCATCTGACAGTGCGTGTATCCATTTTTCCCAATCATCACCACCCATTACGGTGATCGTGTCACGGATCTCGTCATCATTCGCAACAGGCACGGTAACCTCCGTGATCTCGTTTGTTCTGAGATCGAGAGTCCTGTTCGTATACGGCTCTCCTGTCGTCTTCAACACGCTCGTTACCACCTTTGACTCACCTGTCTCGGGATCAACAACCGTTCGACGAGGAGCCGCCAGCGAGTACACCACCAGGTCTACCTGACCGAAATCGGCTTTGATGGTCTCGATAACCTGCTGTTTCATCTCATCCGAGAAACCGTCTCCATTAAAGGACTTTGCATACAGACCATCAGCTTTTGCCTGCTCTTCGAAGGCCAATGTATTGTACCAGCCTGCAGACGCCGTGCGGTTTTTCTCGGGGCGTCCCTCCTTCTCAAAAGCCACACCTATCGTAGAAGCCCCGTATCCGTACGCTACGGCGATCCTGCTCGCCAGACCGTATCCTGTGCTCGATCCGATCACCAGGGCCTTTACGGGGCCGTCACCGGCCTTGTTCGGGTACTCTACCTGTCCCTTCGCCTTCGCTACAGATATCTGCCTACGAACACTTTCAGCGCATCCTTTCGGATGCGCTGTAGTGCAAATAAATCCTTTCACTTTTGGTTCAACTACCATTGCTTGATATCCTCCTCTTCCGCTCGCTCTAACATCAACTCGGATTCTTTCAGAATCCTCGTTGTCTGTTAGGCTCAACTGCCCTTGGATGTATGCCACTGCATGCAAGCATGCGTGCCATACATCCTTCGGTCAGCGCTCGCTCTTTGTCACACATCCTCGTACTGGCTCGGATCTACCGGATTACCCTTACGGTCATAATAGTTTCCGGCATCATCCACATATACCCACTCATAATCAAGTTTCTTTTTCAGTACAAGAACTGTTATCATACCTATGAACGACAGACCGAATCCAAGGACTGTCGGAAGTATCGGTGCGCGGTCCCCGGTCTGCGGGGATCCATCGATGATCCCGTCAGTCTCTACGCTTACACCTCTGCTTCTGACACTTCCGTATCCACCGCCGGATCCGCTACCCGAACCGCTTCCGGATCCGTTTCCTGATCTGCCTGATCCACTCGGACTTCCATCCGACTTTGATTTGCCGGAGCCGTTTGATCCGCTGTCAGATTTACTCTTTGCCGAGCTGGCATCAACATCTCTGTACGCCAGGGCATATACCGAGTAGAGACTTGACGATACTGTGATCGTATTCGCCGAGCTGTCCTGATCCTCAAGTACCGAAGCTGCTCCTCCATGAACTCGCACAAACGCGAACTCTCTGACCTTGCCCGACTTTACAGCCTTCCTGAACTCTGACGGGATAGTCACCGTCATGGAGATAGCCTTCTTCGTCTTCGCGATCGGTCCGACCTCCTCACCGCTTCCGACCGTCTTCCACAGCGTTACATCCAGATATTTCGCTACCGTGTAATCACCAAGTGCCGCTATCACGAGCTCTTTATCCGCCTGCGATACGCTTCCGTCGATATTCTGTACACGAAGCTTGACATTTACATCCGATCCTTCCTTCAGTACTTCTCTCTCAGAAGTGTTCAATACGTAGTTTTTGAGCTCTTTGTTTGACGATGTAAACGTAGTCGCCGGCGCACCGTCCACGAGCTGTACCTTCTTTGTGAACGAGCCGAGATCACCGTCATCGCCACCGTCTGTGTCATCCTGGATCATATCGTCATCCGGATCTTCATCGTTATCATCCTCGAATCCGTCTTCATCAGAACCATCCTCCTGCATGAGCGTAACTGTGGCCGTCGAGATATTACCTGCATAATCCTCCGCTACGATGAAACATACCTTTTCTTTCTGTGTCGCCAGCATATCAAATACCGACTGACCTGACGCGATATTCTGACGTTGTCCGTTCACCGAAACTCTGCACAGATTCTGATCCTTGACGGTAACTTGCTTCTTATTCGCCTTGTATGTCAGGCCGTCGACGATTCCGGAGATCACAGGCGCCTGAGTGTCTTTCTTGTAAACAAATACGCACTGTTCATAAATCTCTCCGGTCTTGCTTTCCTTGATATAGAAACGCTTCTCACCCGCCGATGTATCCTCTGTAATAACGATGTTATTCATGGTCAGCTTGCCGTCAGCGTCGGAGCACATCACATACCCTGTCTTAGGCGCCAGAGTAATGTTTGAAGTATACCATCCTGTATCAGACAGCGTTCCGCTTACCGTGTAGTGAGTATTCTTCACCGCCTTATTTGTAACGACGGTCACTATACCACCAACATATTTAAAACTGTAATCCTTTGCGCTACCACCCTGAGGAGTTATAACCGTGGTCGCCTTCAGTGACGCCGGAATAACAACATAAGGCTTTGTAAAGTTCGCTGCAGTAGTCTCCGTCTCACCATTCACAAATCCACTCGCGTCTATGACGACCTCCGACTTCGCTGCAGTTCCCTGCTTGATGACATCACCCGGATACCTGGCGATCAGCTCCTTTTTGTTAACATGGAGATGAACCGTCGCGGTGACACTCTTCTGAGTTGAAGGAGGCGTCGCCCCCATATCGGTATTATCATAGTTTACGGTAAGTCTTGCATCATAGTCTCCGGCATGAAGCCCCTCAACCGGCTCGATTTTCCACGGCGCAGACGTCGAAACCTTAAAATAGTTCTTTCCTTCCGAATCAAGAGTAATCGAGGTTACCTTCGCGTCAGCATTTGCGTTAGCAGTGTTTTTCCAACCCGCATTTATCTGATCATCCTTTTCCAGTTGTTTCAATGTCGTAGCTTCAGGATTCTTGTAACCATAAACCTGTGGCTTCAGCGTCACATCTCTCATGCTGATATCATAAACAGGTTTTTTAATCTTTATATTTTTTATTGTCACGAAACCCGCATCATCCCTGGCAACAATCGTGTATTCCTTGATAAATACTCCGATCTTAAAGCTCGGATCATTGTACTTGTCGCAGTTCAGTACAAATGAATGCTCTACTTTTGCGCCGGTGGCAGTTGCAGGCTTGTCGTAATCCCAATAGTGTACCAGCTTTGAACTGTCATTTATATTATGCCCTTCAAATACTTCTATGGTGTGGTACGTTGCTGTATCCGCAGGATCGATAAAGTTTGTGTCATAAACATTAAAGTTCACCGTTTCAGCTGTATACACATCCTCATCTTCGACCACATGCATATCAGAGCCCGTGATAGGTACGGAACTGTTGTTATCATAGTTTGCCTCTATAACAGGTCCCTTATCATCAAATATAATCTTGTTATTGATGGTAAGGTAGGTCTTCAGTCCTGCACCATTGATGATCCTTACATACAGGTATCCCTCAGTCGTCTTTGCTTTCTCTATAACGTCTTTTGTTACATTGAACTGGGTTTCTCCTGTGGCACCCGGTAAAGCGCACGGCTCCCAACCTTCAGATGACTCTATCTCGCTCTTCCATTTGTCTTTATCACCGTCTGCATAGTCCTTACTCGTATCGGTAATAAGGTAATGAACGGCTACTATACCACTCTGATCATCAAGTGCTTTTTTGATTCCGACTGTAGTTCTGGCGTTGAAATACATTCCAAATGTGATGGTATGGAGAAACTCTGCCCACTCGTCGGCATTTACGTTTAGGTAAGGGCGTTCTCCTGATGTACCTGACCCTTTTGTAGCAAGAGTTCCATCTGTCTCATTTCCGGACGTATCGGGTGTACCGTTTGTGTATACCTGATGTGCCGCCGAACGATCAATCTTTATATTCTCATGCATCAACAAGGATATCTCATCTGTTTCTTTATTGTGAATATAGAAATACTTATTAATACCGGCAGCTGTAGTCTCATTATAGTATGTAACTCCGTCCCGGCTGAATCCACTGACATCTCCGGATGGTTTGTATGTATTTGCATCAGCCAAATCCTGAGCTCCCTTTTTATCTGTTCCGGCTGTTACTTCACTTGTGTGATCTAAAATCTCATATCCTTTATTGACATCAGTAGTTGTTATAGGCTCAAGTGTTACACCTGAGGTATACCATCCCGTCTTATTCTCGCCGATCATTCCTTCTGTTCCGATTATCTTATATCCGACATCTCTGCCCAATTCACGACGAACACATTTCAGATTTCCCTGTTCCGTAGGATAAGTGAACTTGTAGTTCTTCGCAACCCCGGTAGTTATTCCGTCTCCGGACGCAACTTTTGGCGCAGTTGTCGCCTGAGGAACACCGTGTCGAGTACCTCTACCTGTAATGTCGGGATCTTTGTAGGTTGTATCCGTCGTGGATATGGTAGCAGCCTGTCCATATACAAAACCACTAACCTTTATAGCCAGTTCATCCTCTCCGACTTTCGCCCACTTTTCATTTTCAGCCAAATTCGGCTTTTCATCTCCATCCTTAAACTGATATGTCGCCTTTGCATGGTAGTACTCAGTGGTTCCGACATATGTTGCAGTGAGCTCTGCAGGTGCAACCTGGAAAGAGACCTCAATATTTGCAGTATGCTCAGATAAAAACTCATTATCTGTCGACTGAACCAAATCATAAGTCAATTCAATTACATCTGTATGTATTCCAACATCCAAAGGGGTGTCGATAGGCCTGACAGTAAACCCGGAGGCCTTATCTCCCTCAATCATAAACTCCGTTCCTGACTGCAAAGTAGCATTAACCACCTTCGCAGTAAGCGTATTCCCCGCTTTAAGCGTCGGTGCTATTCTCTTCACTACATCTGCGTCTTCAGATCCGTATCCATAAACACGCCCCTTGATAGTCGCGTCATTCGGATCAATCGATTCATCACCCAGCACAATCTTCGATAAAGGTTCATCAACATTCGTTTCAGCTCTAGCAATAGTAATGTTTATAGAGCTAGACTTACCCGCTTTATCTGTTGCGGTAATGGTATAAGGAACAGGGTTATTATTCGAAGGAGGAGCAAATGTTACTTTGCATTGTCCATCTGCAATTTGTCCGACTGTTTCCGTGTTTCCAATGGTTACTCCGGTCGAAGGACTGCATGTCACAGAAGCTAATCCGGTATCACCCAAATCAGCGTTCGAATCGCTTACAGTTATAACCTTAGTTTTCCCATCTTCAACATAGTACGTCTTTGAACCCTCTATCTTACGTCCACTGGAATCACTTGTGAAAATAGGTGCGTTCGTATCCATTGTAATAAGCTTGTCTTCGATATAGGCAATATTTCCCGCTTTATCCTTAAGTTTAACATACACATAAACTTTTCCCTTTGGATAATCTGTAGAATTAATAGTCCCTGATTGGCCAAGTGTCCAATCAGATATACTCGTTCCTGATGTTTGTGACGATGAGATATGATACCACACAGAAGTAGCTGCATTGATGCCGGCACCAGTATCAGGATTAGTTGTTATTTCAAATGTAACATTTTGATTTTGAATAGATCCGGGATTTACCTGAGAACCATTCACCTTGAATATAATATCTGCAGTAGGCAGGGTCTTATCCAAGTAGATAATCTGTCCAACCTCATACTTCTTTCTAGTGTTATTATCATCAAAAACCGGATACTTTCCCTCATACTTGAAATACAGTTCATTTGGCCCCTGTCCAACGGATTTGGTTTCGTCATATTCTATTGAAGCTGACGAGTACGTGTCAGGGTCTGTTCCAGGTGCAGTTTGAGACATCGTAAATGAAGATAATGGAGTAATCTTTACTTTCCCCTCGGTTCTATCAACATCATCTTTTGTGTACCATTTCAGGTTTGAATGACCGTCAACCTCCGATCCACTAGCCGACGGAGATATAGAATACGGATCTCCGTTATACTTGTAACGCTCTACCGTAAATGTATGATTACCATTGAAGAATAGAGTGTTAATTGGATCATAATTGTCCGCCGCAGTAACACGAACTACAGCATAATACGTATCCGGGTTTTCCCATGGATCAGTAACCAAGTCATTGTTGCTATTTTTATAATAAACGTATTCTGCAGTTATATTACCGACTGTTCCTACCCATGCACCTTCCGGAACAGGCTTCGGAATATCACTGTCAGCCTCTCTGTCCGTAACATAGTACGACGAACGAATCCCACTTTCACTCCACGACAAATTATCACTTGTAAGCGTAAGCGGGGTTATTATAATAGTAATATCTGTACTGGATACAAAAGCGCTATTGCCGGCACGAACATCACAGTGAAGCTTATACGTACCTGCATACAACGAGGTGCTCGCAGGAAGAGAGTATTCACGTGTTGTCTTTACGACGGTACCATCTCCGGCCTCTCCAACCTTTTTCCATACCCACTTGTAGCTCAAAGCACTTTGTGGAACCTCATCATTGCCTATAACAACATCCACTGAAAACTGTTCACTCGAACCCACTGCTCCAAAAGCGTAAGTATAAGGACCAACTGCATCTTCTCTATTAGTGCCTGATAGTTTTTTGAGTTTTATGTTATCTTGGGCGATGTTATAGTCTTCGTTCACCCTTCTCGCAGCGATCCCACTATTCTTCACCTTTTCTCCCGTCTCAGGATCGATCAGGTTTCCTTCATCATCTACATCGTATGTTACTCCGTCATTGGCGCTATTATTTGTATTGTTTGCATCGGCGGTCGGGGCGTTGGCATCTCCCTGACCGTCGTTGCTGTCAGTCTGATCATCATAAATCTGATCGTCATTATCATCTTCCGGTTCAGCCTGGTTGGCGGTAGGCTCCTCCGGTTGTTCATTCTCGATAATGGGAGCTTGCTCGACCGGCTCAGCCGTAGGCTCCTCCGAATCGAGGATCTCTATCTCCGTTCCTATCTCGAACACCTCATCGGCTATCGCAGGTATCACAAATAAAGTGAACAGCAAAGCCACACACATGGCACCCGTAATGAGGCGCATACGTGCAGTGTGATACTTCACGTCAAAAAACAGCTGGCGGATCAAATGGTGAATGCTGACGCATACAACCGCGATCACCATCAGCGGTTTTCTGAGAAACCTTACCTTTCCTCCGAGCTTACCGAGAAGTCGGATAAGTCTGCTCTTCTTCTTTTCGTTATCCATAATGCCAACCTCCTTTTATGGCGCGTCCCACCGACGCCGCCTACGCATGTCCTCCATGACACGCGGTGAATGTACGTAAATACGTCATTTGACGGCATTTTTTCGCACGCAAATAAACACCGTCCGGGCATAGTTACCCCATACCCATCATCACAGTTATAGTCATTATACCACATCTTGTTTCCAAAATGCAAGCATTTTTGCCGAAAATACCCTATGATTATTTGACACATTTCTGTCAACAATCATAGTTTCACGATGTTTCACGGAAAAATATCCCTTCACTAGATGTTGTGAGGCGCTCCTCCAAAAACTCCGTGCACGGCAAACAGACCTTCCGTCTCTCGGAAGGTATCACAAGAAAACCATCACCGATACACTGTTTTTCGCCGGTTACAGCCTTCTTCCCTTTATATCGGACGATCCGGGCGAGATGTTCACCCTTAAGGCAAAAAGAAATCGGAGCGAGAATATATTGTGCTTTCTCTTGACAGACCCCACATAATGTAGTACAATGACTTTGAGTGAAGGGTCTGGTTCCAGGCATATGATCTTGGGATTATGCCCGGTATAAAGGTGCGGAGTTATACAAAATGTTACACTACGAATTAATAATCTCAGATATCGAACGTGCGAAGAATATCGATATTTCGATATTTCCCATGCCCGTGCTGGATTCAAGGATGTATATCATTCCGTGCTACTCCATTGAAATAAATTCAAACAAACATGAACTTCTGATCATCGATCCCTGCCTTTGGGATGAAGATGACGAGGACGCCGTGAGAAAGATCTGCAGTGAGGCCGATCATGCGACCGTGTTGGTGACACACTCCCACTACGATCATATCGCGGGAGTGAACAGGTTGCGTGAACTCGTGCCCGTAACGCTGTATACCACCGATCTGTGTGATCGAAAAATGCAGGATTCGCACAAGAACTTAGCTGCCTACTCCATGGCACTTGTTATGGATAAGACGGAAGAAAGACAGGCATACTGCCAAAGATGCTTTGATTTCAATTATGGATGCAAAGCTGATGAGATATATGAAGGTGAACTGATCATAAACCTGCCCTCTCCAATCGGAGAGCGTGCAGAAAACAGCGCCAATCTGATGATAAGAACAGTTTACGCCCCAGGGCATTCGGACTGCAGCCAGTGCATAGAGCTTCACTACTCCCCAGCCGGAGAGCCGGATCAGGGTACAGGAGCAGATGATACAACAGCTGCCGAGACGTCTCTTCTTGCCATATTTACGGGAGACAGCTTGGTAAACGGTCACGATGTCATCACACGCTTCCCTACGGGCAGCAAAAAGGTGTTCAGAGAGACTACTGAGCCATATCTCAGATCTCTGCCGGATGATGTCACCATCCTCCCGGGACACGGAGACCCGGCATTATTCGATAGCCTGAAGGAATACGCGATAATATGACTGCCATCACCGAGTCACAAATGCACTCAAGCATGACGGCGAGGTGTGTATAAAAATATCAGTTTCAAAAGCAAGAACCGTCAACTCCACATTTTGTGTAGTAACGTTTGCGATTTAGGTCGCTGAAATGCTAAAAATTGCGCAAATACTGCGCAGAAAATAGACGTAAATTCTGTTGAATTACGATTCAACTATCTTAAAATCGCCATTTTTGGCTTCTTAAACCTGGATCCCCGGATTCTTGAATCGCGGATTCATCATTTTTTGACTCCAAATTTTTCAAATGTAGTTCCGAGGTTCAACTTTTTCTTGATATACCCTTTCACTTTTTCTTATATCCAAAACATGTGTAAAATAAAATGATGAGCCCTCATATTTTGTTGACTCATCATTTTATTTCATTTCAAAATATCGATTTTTCGCTATCCCATCTCGGTTATATCGTAATCAAACATTTTTATGAATTTATAAATTCATTTTCGAAAATCATTGTTTTCTTTTGTATCTCGCGTCACGGAAACTTCCTACTTTCATGATTTTTTCCTCATCCAGAAGTCTTTTCAGTGTAACTTCCACTGTTCTAACACTCACATCCGGGAGCCTCTCCATGATCTCTGATTTTGACATCGGAACGTAAGTATTCATCAAAATCGCTTCGATCCTTTCCTGTTTTGAGGCCTTTTTACGCGTATCCTCCATGAAATGGTCGTCTAATTCGTGGTAAGCACGCACGATTACTCGCATCATATACTCCACAAATGGTACGTAATTGTTCTCTCCTTCAGGCCACTTTTCCGAGGACTTTTCTAACGCAGTGTAATAGTCGTCTTTGCGCTTTTCTATTAACTTCTCTATTGAGATGTATCCGGCCACATCTAACCCCGTTTTGTACATCAAAAATGATGTCACGAGCCGGGAAATTCTTTCGTTCCCCTCCCCGAACGGCTGAATTTTTAACAAATCGAGCACAACACACGGAATCAACAGTATTTTCGGTATCTCTTCGTCCTTCATCGCTGCATTATACGCTCTTATCAGCTGCTCCAACGCCACCGGAATGTCCTCTGCGCTGATCGGATTCAGTCTCACGCGGTCTGAACCCTCCTGTCCCATTCCAAAAATGAAGATATCACTCTGCTTATAGGTACCTGCCTCCTGGGGAGTCGCCTCGCTGAAGATCATTTTATGAAGATTTCTTATGAACTCCTGGTCAAATTTTACCTTATCGTTCTGGATATTGATCAGATTCAGTGCATCCTTATATCCGTTTATCATCTGTTCGTCGGTATTTGCGGCGTAGTCACCATCGATGATACCCTGGATCCTCGCATCCGTCGCCGTTATACCGTCGATCGCATTACCCGAGCATACGGAATCAAAGACAACCTTGTCCCTTAGCGCCTGAAAAGTACCGCTGTTCCGGTCTTTGTTATAGACCTCCTTTGTTTTCAGGACCGCGATCTCCTCTGCCAGATGAACAAGACGTCCCGGCACCGGTCCCTTCAGAAAAGTGTAGTCAAACTTCCTCATAAACTGTTAACCTCCTATATTTTTTCTGCATTATAATAAACAACAAAATTACTCTACAAATCATATCATAATTTGTGGAGTAATTCAAGTCATTTTTGCTGATTAGTCAGACTTCTTGGCATTTTTATGCGCGAAAATCAAGGCTCGATCCCAGAAAAGTCATATTCCATAATATCAGCTTCATTACACCTCAAAACCCTCGCCAGTGCAGTTAGATACATTATCCTTGCGTGGTTGATATTCTTCTGTCTCTGTTCATACTGCTGGATGGTACGTACCGGGATATCTGCTTTCTTTGCGAGCTGACTTTGACTCAGTCCCATTTCCTCTCTCCTCTCCTTTAAACGGGAAACCTTCCCGGACGAGAGCATTCTTTCAATAACATAGTCCCTGAACTGCTTTACATCCATCTCGTGATAAGGATGATATGCCTCTATGACCTTTTCGATAGGGAACACTTCCAATATATCCTTGAATGTACATCCCAGCTCCCACTGCACATACGCAAGAGCCCAGCCCGCCCAGAACTCAGGTGTCCTGTCCGGTCTGAACTGCTTTTCAATAAACACCCATCCTTTATCCGTCTGAATCATAGCCTCTTCCATGATCTCAACCCCGGATCTGCCAACAGTATATGTCGAATCGCCCTTTTCATACCTGTTTGCGATCCCCGAGATCATAAACCTGTCAAATGCATCCCTCGGGGATATTTTTACGTCATATACTGCGTATTCAAGCATATATCCAAGAGTATTCATGGCACTATCCAGGTATAGTTTGCTGTATGCGTGCATTTGTCTCCCTTCCGGATCTGATCTCCTTGTCAGATACCCCAAATGTTTCGAAACTTACTTCAATCTCTCATCTCCCGGCTTCATCTGGTCGTCAAGAATGGTTGTTATATAGATATCACCCGGTTGTCTTCTGTTCCTTTCCAGATCAAAATACTGCTCCCTTGCATCATTATCCCTCTTTTCACGAAGAGGATACCACTCATCCGATGATACAGATTCATAACCTGAAAAAGTGATCTTCTCAAAACTCTTTTCTGATTTGATCACTATCTGTGTGCCGAGTTTTCCAAGGTGCATGGCACTTCCAAGCTGTCTGTATGATATCGCGCCGTTCAAAAAATCTCTTGCAAACGAAAAATAACTGTCATCCGCCCTATAGCCCACGATAATATCATAATCATCGTAGTCAGGTCTGAAATACGCTATCAGATACTCCTTCGCCTCATCCGCCAGAACCGAAGGCATCTCAAACGTCCTGTTTTCAACCAATATTGTCAGCCAATGAAGGATGGTGTATTCATCCGAAAGCAGATCGAGCACACTAAGTCCGGATGTATCAAGTTTATATTTATTAAGAAAACCATCTTGATCCTTCCTGACCGCCCACTCTCTGCCCATATCAGGACTTTCCGTACAATAGAACCCGCTTCCGTAGTCGTTGTGCGGCTTTCCACCGCCGTATATGGGTTTACGCACGATTTCCTGTGATCCGTGATAAAGAACCATAGCCGCTCACCTCCCTTTGGTAATATTATACTCCTATAGGAGTATAGTGTCAATCAAAAAAATATCGCGGACGAAATAACTCATCCGCGATATCCGATCTTTCTTTTATAATCGACTTACATCAGGTAAACGCCGTCACTCCAGCTCCCCATATGCGACCTTGCCGCTCCCGCTCCTGGGGATCGCTTCGATATGCTTCACTACGAACGCCTTCGGATTCAGTCCGGTCTTACCTGCGATAAACTCGGAAACAACCTCACTTCCGACCTTTCCGGTGATATAGATATGCATCTCGTCGTCCTTACCCGTGCAAGCGCACTCAAGTGAATACTTCTTGGCGATGAGATCCTCACACTCATCGAGACTCACACGGTTCCCGAATATCTTTAAGAATCTCTTCTTCCTGCCCGTGATGAAGAAATATCCGTCCTCGTCCATCTCAGCCATATCGCCGGTATGAAGGACTCCGTTATTCTCATCGTCCTTTGCCAGATCGGCAAGACAGGTCGCATAGCCGTGCGTTACATTTCTTCCATGATAAACAAGCTCGCCCGCAACATGCGGCTCCTCTATCTGATTTCCGTTTTCATCCTCAAGGAAAAGCGCTCCGCCGGGTATCGCCACACCGATACTTCCGACCTTCTTAAGTGCATGTACATACGGCAGATAAGACATCCTCGCCGTCGCCTCAGTCTGACCGTACATAACATAAAACCTCTTTCTCGAGTTCTCGGCAAACTCAGCGAACTCCTTATGCAGATCCTTGCGAAGCCTGCCGCCCGCCTGCGTCATGTATTTGAGCGACGGGAGCATCATGTCGGTGAACTTAAGCCTCTTGAGCATCTCGTATGTATACGGCACTCCCGCGATCGACGTCGCCTTCTCCTTCTGGAAAAATGTCCAGAACTCCCTCTGCATTATACTTATATCCGTAAGCAGAAGCTCCGCTCCTGCCAAAAGATGCGAATTAACGATAGATAGTCCGTATGTATACGACATCGGAAGAGTCGTGATGGCACGGTCAAACTCTCCTATCTCAAGATAGTCAACGATAGCCGCCGCATTAACGAACACATTTGTCGCACTCTGACGTACGAGCTTCGGGCTGCCCGTAGAACCTGAAGTTGTCATAAGTAACGCAAGCTCAGGATGCAGACGTGGCCTTTTCCCATCCATTAACTCCTTATGCGTAGGCATCTTTGCCTGCTCCACGATGGTATCCCACGGCTTTAAGCGGACAAGATTGTAATCATATCTGTCCATCCTGACTTCACCTGAAGTCTTTTCCGTCACCTTCACGGTCTGACCGATATGCGTGTTTGCCTTCGCCTGAGCTGCCTTTTTGGACGCCTCAACCTGCTTCCTTGTCTCCTCGTCACGTTCCGCGATATCCTTAGCACTCGTCCCGGTAACCTTCGTAGACGACCAATGATCGATCGCCGGAGCGGCATCCGCGTTAGGGCACCATATATAATCAGGATCATATGTATCGATGAGTGTCTGCAACAGCTCCTCGTCTATATCCGCGGACAACATCAAAGGCACACAGTTCGCAGACATCGCTGCAGCGTATCCGGCTACGGACGCGATATTATTCTTACAGAGAATAAAAATAAGCGCACGCTCCGGAAAGCCATTGATAGCCTCGCGGCAGAAGCCTGTCAGCTCGCCGTAGGTCACCATGGCACCGTTGTCCTGGATCATGGCCGGGTTCATTTTTCTTTTGTTTTCGATGTCAAGAAACATATCTGTTCTCCTCCAAGAAGTATTTACCTTTCTCACACACCATTTTAATTATATCATAATACGCGATATAAGACAACCACAAAAACACGACACTTATATCATGATCATACTTATTATATCAAAATCTTCCTCGCAAAAATTATAATAATCTTACGATTTTTAGCCCTTATGACCGCCCACCTGACCGTTCCTCTCGATCGTCATCGCGCCTTCTTCGAGATTCATGCCCTTTAACAGGGCATTTTTGCCATAGCGATCCTGGATGTCGAGGATGGCATGCTGCAGACGTCGTTCCTTCATCTCAGCCTCATACGCCTGCTCGCGCTTTTTCTGCTCTTCCTCGACATCATCAAAAATAGTAAGCTGTCTCATCTTCAGCTCGGG
The DNA here is from genome assembly GCA_947169235.1 of uncultured Lachnospiraceae bacterium. Classification (GTDB taxonomy): domain Bacteria; phylum Bacillota; class Clostridia; order Lachnospirales; family Lachnospiraceae; genus Eubacterium_F. Next base: position 27,180 of record CAMVOY010000018.1, read on the forward strand.
CTTTTTTACCTCGCCCTCATAGATCACATGATTCGCCGTGATGTTTACCCTTCGTATCAGCAGATCCGGATTCACTATCCTCTCATACAACTCCATCACCGCATCCATTATCTGTCTGGTTGATGACATGTGATGGTCGAGATTTGCAGTCCCATGTGCGTGCTTTGGGACCTTACGGCCATAGTGATCCGTCGTGACCTCTCCATGATATTTTTCCCTGATGGCAGGGTTCGAAAGATTCGAAACATCATATGCTATCGTCAGCACCATCTGGTCCGTGACAAGCCTTTTTTTCACGAGATCGAGTACGAGTAGCTCCGTCATCTCCCTCGTGATCAGCCGACCTTTTTCGTACGTATACGGCTCTTTTAGGACCTGTCCGGAGCCTACGCTGTTATTCTCCGGTCTGTAGGAATGGATGTAGCTTATCTCAGTAGGCTCATATCCCCATGCATGGTCAATCAGAAGCTCCGCATTCACTCCGAAAAGCTTGAAGAGAAGCTCCTCGTTTTCGATAGAGCACCTGGCCACATCTCCCATCGTCTTCATCCCGTACTCGGCGAGACGTCTTCTGTAACCTCTTCCGACGCGCCAGATATCAGTTATCGGTTCATGATCCCACAGCTGCTCTCTGTAACTGATCTCATCAAGCTCAGCGATCCTGACACCGTCCGCATCTGCGGCCATTTTTTTCGCTACGACATCCATCGCCACCTTAGCCAAAAACATATTGGTTCCGATACCGGCTGTCGCGGTCACTCCGGTCTCCGAAAGCACTTCTCTCACCATCTTTATCGCCAGTTCTCTCGGGGTCATATGATAATTCTTCAGATACGCCGTCACATCCATGAACACCTCATCGATCGAGTAAATATGGATATCCTCCGGCGCGATATACTTCAGATAGATAGAAACAATATTGTTTGAAAACTCCATGTATCGGCGCATCTGTGGCGGTGCAACGATATAGTCAAGCTCAAGCGAAGGGTCGGAGTCAAGCTCGGTCGCGAAGTAGCTTTTTCCTGAGAACGTCTCCCCGGCCTTCGCCTCCGTAAGCTTCCTCTCACGCTCTTTGTTCACCTCTTCCACTCTCTGCACAACCTCAAAAAGCCGAGCCCTCCCGGGAATCCCATACGCCTTCAGCGACGGCGTCACTGCCAGGCATATCGTCTTTTCCGTTCTGGAAGGATCGGCTACAACTAAATTGGTCGTGAGTGGGTCTAACCCCCGCTCGATACACTCTACAGACGCATAAAACGATTTCAGATCAATACAGATATAACTCTTCATTCTCTATTCCTTGCCGAGTGCGTACAGGCTACCAGCTGCCGCCACCTCCTCCGCCTCCTCCGCCGCCGGAGAACCCTCCTCCGCTGCCGGAGCCCCCGGGCGTGGACGTCATCGCGGTCTGCGTCGACGACATCGTCGATCTCATAAAACTGTTAAACGCGTGATAATCAAACGTCGAAGGTCTGTAACCATAGCCATGGTACCAGTGCGGAGCCTCCATCGCGATACTCTCAAACTGATCCACCCACGCATCAGTGATACCAAGCACATAAGTATACGGAAGTATCTTGTAATAATACTCCGGATCCTGATCGACCAACGCTACCAGATGCGGCCTCTCCGCAGTCTCCAGATAATTCTTGAAGCCGTTTATCCTTCCAAGCAGATCGATACCATAATCCGTTCTCTTATCAATGATCCTGAAAAACAACATCTGCGCGATATTCGCAACAACACATGCTGCATAAACAACCCAATAGATCATGCCCATGTAGTCAATTATATCTCTTAAGAAAAATGAGAAGAGCCATATTCCAAAGATGAACGCAATACCCAGAATTATTCGCAATGGCAGCTTCGTTTTTTTCGAGAACAATACGATCGATAACACGGAAACTGCAGCACAGTGTATAGCCGGAAAAAGAAACGCCAAGGCAGGTTCACCGGTCGCCCACCTTATCGTGGATGAAAGGCCTACAAAATAAGGGATCGCAGCAAACGGGAACGTGATCAGTCTCCACCACAATGAATTCTTGAAGAATATCTTTTTGCTCCAATCATACTTGATATTTTTGACAACCTCACCAAGTGTTTTATAGAAGCTGTTTTCCAGTTCTTTTTTTGTAACAACTTTACCGTAACTCCACAGACCATCAAGGAATATCTTCTCCGACTCGTCGGTCCCCTCGTAACGACGCAGCAGCTTAAATGAGAATGTTTTACCTTTTTCGTCGGTCTGCACGATCTGAATATAGCCTTTTTCCGCGAGCGTGATGATCATCGGCACGCAGTCTCTGTTTGATATCTGTCCGTAGTACGCATACGACATCTCCGCGCAGTTGATCCCGTCCGGCGGATAGAACTCAACGATATCGATAACATCCTTATCGCGTCCGAACAGAATCCATATAACGAGCGACGCCGTCAAAAATACACAGCACAAAACAAGTGCGATCACGGCCGCTACCGGAATCTCGCTGTTCTTTTTGAAATACTCATCCGGAAGCTGTATCCTTGTTGTGAAAAATGCTCCGGGCTCGATCTGATAACCGATGAGCGCACCCCTGATTATTTTTCCGTCAAATGAATAACGTATTCCCTCTATCTTTGACTCTTTGTACGGACCGTAATAGAAACCGATATTGTCCCCGTTATCCTCGAACTCCTTTGGCAACTCAATGGTGAACGTGAGGTTTTTCACGGGTACATCCCAACCGTCGCCGATCAGGTTCATATAGAACTCGTCTTCGCCATCTACGCGGTCATTCCCCCACTTCACGTCGTATACGATCGTGTAGGTATGATCTCCGATTATCTCTTCGTCAGGATCTCCTATTTTGATCTCTCTGTCGTTGCCGACTCTCTCATCTGAATACTCATCCGAGCACGACCTGACATCTACCTGCGCGACTATAGTGTCCTTGGACCCATCGAGTCGCTCGATATAATTCACCTCAGGGATCTGCCTGTAGATACCATGTCTGTACTCATTGAAGGTGACATCGATCGTCTCGACAACATGGTAGACATTGTCCTCAGTAACCTTGTAATAACAGTCATAAGAGTTGATCTCATAACCACCGCGGCTGCCGGCCTTGGCATCGGTGCCGCACGCGAAAAACAGGCACACTAAAGCCAGTGTGCCTATCATTATTAAACGCAGCTTTTTAACAAAAAGCATTATTACTCCTCCAGTATTCGGGTCTGTCCTTTTATGATTGTTTTCAATCGAAGCTTACCTTCACGTTCTCACGCTCTGTCTCGTTTGAAACCTCGTACATCTTTGCTTCCTCAAAATGGAACATGCTCGCTATCATCCCGCTCGGAAATGCACGGCATGCGATGTTGTAATTCTTCACGCAACCGTTGTAATACTTGCGCGCATTCGCGATGTCCTGCTCGACCTGCGAGAGCTCACCTGAAAGCTGCATGAAGTTCTCATTTGCCTTAAGCTCCGGATAGCTCTCTGCCAGCGCCATGATATTCGGGATCATGCGGGAGATGTTCTGCGATGATTCGATCTTCTGCTCAGGTGTCATGTCCGCATAATTCGCCCCGCGCGCCTTGATGATATTATCAAGAGTTTCTTTCTCATGTTTCGCATAACCCTTGACCGTCTCGACGAGATTCGGTATCAGGTCATAACGCTTTTTCATGTACACATCCATCGTCGAGAATCCCTCCTCGACGGCGGCTTTTTTATGCACGAGCCCGTTATAGCATGCTATAAAAATGACAAGCAGGAGAACTACTATTCCACCTATTATCAGTCCTACAACCATTGGTTTTCTCCTTATATTCTTGCGTGAGCCGGACTCCCGGACGATATCTCTCGGGAAGTACTCATGCAGTTTTCTCAGTTAATATCATCCGCTTCCACATCATCACCGATATCGTCAATACCGGCCATGATCTCGCGGTTTACAACACGTTTTTTATCACGCTGTTCCTCAACCTTTGCTGCGATCATTTCCTTGATCTGACGCGCTTTTTTTACGGAATGCAGCTCGACGTTTCCTGCAGTCTTGTCAGATGTCTCGAGGATAACCGAACCCACACCGAAAAGCCTCTGTCCGAGAGATGCCTTGAATGACACATCGAGAACGCGGTACAGACGTATCTCCTCCTCATGCATACTGAGAAAACCTGACTGAACGAAGATGCGATCTCCTGTCAGCTCGTACAGCGTAAATGACCACGGAAGACCAAAAATAGTCCTCTTGCGGTCATGCCACAGCGAGTCCTCGTGTGGTTTCGCCGATTTGATAGCGATGACCAGGATCAGGATCGCTATAGCAACCAATACACCCAGTACTACCAGGCACCAGCCCCAGAAATTAAGTCCCATGATATTTCCTCCATTCTGGAGCGTAGCGACAGAGAGGCGACGAGAACTTCATAGGAACTGTTTACAGTTCCTTGTTCTCAGTCTGCCATCAGTGGCTATTTGTGACGCTCCTACACAAATAGCCATGTGAAAAATCAGCGCATCAGCGTGATTTTTCACATTATCCTCCTTACAAGGATAATTTGTTTACATATTCTCTATTACATCTTTTATTTCTTCTTCCGCTATCGGTTTCGCATATCTGCCATCATCGAACTGCATGACGTCGCCTATACCTTTTTGGAAAACGAAACGGAGTTTTCCGTCTCTGACTTTTTTATCGGTATAGAGTTTCTTTACTAATTCATCTTTGTCAATGTAGTCAGGTATGGTGACAGGCAGGCCTATTTGTTTAAGTAAGGCAACCAGTCTGTCCACCTCAGCTTCTGTCATGTATCCGAGCTTACAACCCAGTTTGGCCTGCGCGACTAAACCGATGGATACCGCTTCGCCGTGAAGGAGTCTGTAGTCACTCACCGTCTCTATGGCACGGCCGACCGTATGACCGAGGTTAAGCACCTCTCTGAGATTCGCTTCGCGCTCATCCTTCATGACCACTTTGTACTTTACATCGCAGTTGCGCTCGCTGATATATGTGCAGGCATCAGGATCGCATGCAAGTATCCTGTCGGTGTATTTTTCAAGGTATTCAAACAGCTCGATATCCGCCAGACATCCGTGCTTCACCGTCTCTGCGAGGCCGTTTATCAGATGCTCCTTTGGAAGCGTCTTCCATGTATCTATATCCACATATACCTTTTTCGGCTGGTAGATAAGCCCGATCAGGTTAGTCGCCAGAGGCGTGTCAACTGCTGTCTTTCCACCGATAGCCGCATCGGCAGCCGCAAGTAATGTCGTCGCATAGTTGATGAACGGCACCCCTCTTCCAAACGTACCCGCGAGAAATCCGGCCAGATCAGATACCACTCCGCCACCGACGGCGATCACCATGCAATCGCGTCTGTAGCCCTGCGCGAGCATCGCATCCTCGAGCATCTCTTTGACGCTGCGCACCTTGCTCTTCTCCCCTGCCGGGAACACAAAAAGCTCCGCCTGATATCCGGCATCCGATAACGCCTGGCATATCGGACCGCCATAAGGCTCCTCTACATTTGAATCAGTTATGACAGCGAGCTTTTTCACGCCCCCGTCAAGCCCGTTTTTCAGATCGTCGATAAGCGCAGGTACCAACCCCTGTCCAATCTCGACGTCATACGTATCGTCGACGACCTTTTTTAATTCGACATGAAATTTGCTCATTTAAATATTATATACCCTTCCTACGAATACATTTTGAAGTGTTCACGCGCGAGCGGCGTGGTTTTGCTTCCGAGGAGTCCTTCATATGGACGAGCGAGGAAGCAAACACCACATAGCGCTCGCGTTTAGTTTACTTTAGTTTACTAATAAACCATTTACCCGCGGATGTCAGATCGCTCTTCTTAAAACCACCGGTCTTATTGCACGACGACTTAATAAGCGCCGAGCTCTCCGCTTTGTTACAAAGACTCCACGTAAAAAATCCGATCTTAAGCTTTTTAAAAAGCTTGATCCAGGTGTTCGCACTGGTCTTATCAAGTGCTCCGTTTCCTGACGCATCGCAGATCGAGAATTCCGTGCAGAGGATCGGAAGCTTTTTCTTGAACGCGTACTTAACCTTGTCTCTGATGTTATCCTTATGAGTAGCCGCATAAAAATGTATCGTGTAGCAGACATTTTTAGCATACTTTCCGGTCAGTCTGTCATTCGCTGCCGTGTCAACGTCCTGTGACCAGGTCGGCGTTCCGACAACTATTATATTCTTGGAATACTTTCTGATGATCGGTATGATCTTCTTTGCGTATTTCTTTACGTCCTTCCATTCACAACCGTTTGGCTCATTACATATCTCGAATATAACGTTTTTGGTCTTGCCGTATTTTTTTGCAAAATGCTTGAAAAACTTCTTTGCTTTTGATGTGGTCATCGTTGGATTGTTTTCCATGAGGATGTGCCAATCGATGATGGCATACATACCAAGCTCGGTCGCTGCTTTCACGCCCTTGTCGATCGTCTTCCAGTCCTTGGAGGGGTTATACATCTCACCGCCCTCACTGGTATAGCAGGCAAGTCTGACTGCGTTTGCTCCCCATTTTTTAAAGCTCTTAAACGCTGACTTATTTACGTACTGAGGGAACCATGCGATACCATGCGTGCTCACGCCTTTTAGCTTGAAAGATTTGCCACTCTCATCTACTATATATCTTCCTTTTATCTTCAGTCTGCCGTGCTTTTTGAACTGATTTCCGCCCGTGACTACGGCATCCTCGATCTCATCGTCCGGATCAACCTCAGCATCCTCCGCTCCGGGCGAAGCTGATGCATTCGGATCATCTTGATTCGGGTTCTTTGTTGCGGCAGGTGCCGGTGTTGCATCAGCATCAACAAGCTCACCTGACAACTTGTATGCAGCCGGGAAGCCGTCAAAGTTTTTCTGCCCGTTGAAACCGAACTCTACTGTCTTTCCGACCTCGATATCACGATTCCAGTCCTCACTGCTCTTAACTACATATCCTCCGACATCAGTTCCCGAAAACTGTGCATTCCATATGGACATGATGCCGCACGGAAGGCTGAACTCAACCTCCCAGTTTCTGATCTTTTTTACACCGGTATTCTCAATAACAACATTGGCAGTAAATCCGCCCTCCCATGTATTCTGCAGCTGGAAGGTGATGTCGAATCCGTCTCCCTTAAACGTGTTTTCTTTGGTCTTGCCGTCCCACGGTTCAGCCTTCTTACTCTCGGCTGTCTCGTCGCCGCCCAGACTTACCGTCTCAGGCTTTTTCTCCCCAAACGTTGCAGACTTGGGAGTGTCCTCGTCCTCAACGACCGTGATCGGCTCAGGCAGCTTGTATGTACCGCCATTCGACTCACCGCTGAGCGCCTCAGACTGCTGACCGCAACCGGTTACCACCATCGCTACGATCAGTAGCAAGCTCACCCGTCCGGCAAACCTTCTACCTTTACTCATATAATCTTTCTCCTTATTTATGTTTTTAGATCTTGCCACATCTTATTCGTACAGAACTGCTCCAACGCTCCGTATGCCCTCACAGATATACACTTTCATCACGCAGGCTACTACGTTCTCAGTTTTTTAACCGAATCAATAAGTATATCCTGATTCATATAGACATAGAGCAACTTACTATAGTCATATTCACGTAAGGCTTCTATGTCCTCATCATCCATCACCGCATTCCTGAACGTATCGATATAGACCTTCTCGAGGCTCAGATCCTTGACCTGAAAAATATTCTCACACAGTTCGAATACGACATCGGCATCATCCGGTTTGTCGCACGGGATCATCTGCGGGGCTTCCTTTTCAAAGAAGTTCCGCAGATACTGCGCATCATCTTCGAATCCTGTATCAACCAGATAGTAGCTTTTTTTATTTCTGATGAACGCGATCAGTTTGTCATCATTTGCATCATTCTCAAGTATTCGTCCCTCTCCGGCCTTGCCTCTCACACCGGTCAATGCATCCTGATAAGCAAGAGCTATAGACGTTTTGATATTGTGCTCATTTCTGTACATGCACTCATACATCGCGTCAAAAAACGCACTGAGTATCTGATAGCTCATCTCATCGAGCTTCTCCTCCGGCGTAAACCTGAGGAAAAAGTTCGTCCTGTTTCTCCACATATAATAATTGATAAAGGTATTCGGTCTGCGAACGATAGCACCCATCTGGTGTACGGCTTTTGCGTCTGCCAAAGTCACAACCTTAAACCCTGCAAGGTGGATCCTGTGACCCCACTCCATATCATCCCAGTAAATGAAGTTCGACTCCGGCATGATACCGACCTCAGGTTTTCTAGCCACGTCGCCTCGCACCATAACCGCGCATGTAGCCACGGTATCACAGTCTATGATATCCGGCAAAGATCCATCCTCCGGCTGATCCGCCCCGATGGTCACCGCCGAGCAGTGATCAAAATCGATCTTCAGTCCGCTCTGCTGTATGACACCCGGCATCTGCATGTGATAGACTCTGCATCCTGCCATCCCGACATCGGGATTTGCTTCCATATAATCATATAAAACTTTCAGCGCATTCTCATCAACCTGCGCATCATCATCCAAGCAGAAAAAGTATTTATATCCGTTATCCCTTACGTACTTAAGCCCCGTATTAAATCCACCCGAACCGCCGAGGTTCTCACTGTTCTCAAACAGAGTGATCTCATCGCCGTAGGTAGACTTTAGTGCGTCTGCACTTCCATCCGAAGAAGCATTATCGACAACAAAAATATCCGGAGTCACACCCACGCTCTCCTGAACACTCTTCACACTCTCCAGCACGAAGTCTTTTTTGTTGAAATTGCAGATAACAACAGCGATATCTTTGCTCATAAGCCCTCCTGATATGCATAGTGTTATTTGATGTTAATTATAAGACTATTCTTACTTATTTTATCACATTTACGCCATTTTTACAATAAAAACTTAGCGGAAGCAGAGTCAGTTCCGACCAAACTCCTCTTTTTTGTTGTTTGGTCGGAACAATTTCATTACTTATTTTTTTCTTTCACATCTCAAAACAGGGTGTTTTCCGACCAAAACAGACAAAAACCATTTTAGTCGGAACTGACTCTGTTTCCGCGTTCTCCGACAACCGGAACAAAGAATCAAATCTCCGACCAAACTCGTTAAATCCCGCATTTGGTCGGAATCGACTCTGCTTCCACCCTTCCACCCCGACCAAACCACCCATACTTGCCTGACCCGACCCATATTGCAGCAAGAGTGATCTGGAGCTGCGCGTTGCGCATGAATTCAAGACCGGAGGTGCTTAAGCACCTCCGGTTTCCTTTTCAAAAAAACGGGATGCTCATACGAGCATCCCGTTTAATAGCTTATTCAGACTAAAGACTCGATCAAGCCTTCTCCATCTCTGCCTTAACCATGTCAGTCATCTGCGGAAGAATCTTGTTCAGGTCTCCTACGATACCATAGTCGGCAACGTCGAAGATCGGAGCATCCTCGTCCTTGTTGATAGCGATGATGAGGTCAGACTCCTCCATACCGGCTACGTGCTGAATAGCACCTGAGATACCGATAGCGAAGTAAACGTTCGGGCGAACAGTCTTACCTGTCTGTCCTACCTGACGCTCCTGTGGAAGCCAGCCGTTCTCTACGACTGCACGTGAGCAACTCACAGTTCCGCCGATAACCTCAGCGAAGTTCTCAAGGAGTTTGAAGTTCTCTGCAGAACCAACTCCACGTCCGCCTGATACGAGTATCTTTGCATCCATGATATCAACAGTGGAAGCAACCTTCTTAACCACATCCTGGATCTCCACATAACGATTATTCGGTGTGAATCCCGGATTGAACTCGATGACATCAGCCTTAGCGCCCTTTTTCGGCTCGATCTTCTGCATAACGCCCGGACGTACTGTAGCCATCTGAGGACGGTTGTACGGGCAGGCGATCGTAGCGATCGTGTTACCGCCGAATGCAGGACGGGTCATGAGAAGCTGTTTCTCGATGTCCGTGTTAGCTGCGTTGTCATGGAAAGTACCGATCTCGAGTACTGTACAGTCAGCTGTAAGACCTGTAGCCACACGAGCTGAAACCGTAGGACCTAAGTCACGACCGATCGGTGTAGCACCTACGATCATGATCTCCGGCTTGTACTCCTTGATAACAGAAGCCAATGCATGAGCATACGGCTCTGTACGATAATCCTTAAGCTCAGGATCATCGATAACGATTACATGATCCGCACCGTACTCTGCGAGCGAATCAGCTTTATCTTTGATTCCGGATCCGATAAGTACAGCTGTCACGTCCTGTGAAAGATCAGCTGCCAGATCCTTTGCTTTGCCAAGTAATTCAAAGGCGATACTTCCGATAACACCGTCGACCTGCTCAGCAAAGACATAAACGCCCTTATATTCTTCAATATTCGGTGTATTAGCCATTATATGTCCCTCCTTAGATTACATGCTTTTCTTTCAACTTGTCAACGATGATAGTAGCACCCTCTGTCGGATCAGCCGGTACAAACTTCTCGCCTGCACCCTTTCTAACCTTGTCAGAAGCCTTTGCGATCTTGGTCGGTGAACCGTTAAGACCGATGTTAGAATCATCAACATCCTTAAGGTCTGCACGTCCCCATGTTGTGATCTCCTTGTCATAAGCATCCCAGATGCCGCCCGGGCTCATATAACGCGGTTCGTTAAGCTCTGAAAGTGCTGTGATAAGGCAAGGCATCTTAGCCTTGAGCACATGATAACGATCCTGATACTGTCTCTGAACGATAACAGAATCACCCTCAACCTTGATATCCTGTGCATAAGAAATGACAGGAAGTCCAAGATGCTCAGCGATCTGAGGACCAACCTGAGCGGTATCACCATCGATAGCCTGACGACCTGTGATGATGAGATCATAATCGATATTGCGAAGAGCGCCTGCGATCGTTGTTGATGTTGCCCAAGTATCGGCACCACCGAGAACACGATCTGTTACAAGGATTCCCTTGTCAGCACCCATAGCCATAGCCTCACGAAGTACATCCTCTGCCTTCGGAAGGCCCATTGTAAGAACCGTAACTTCTACATCGTCTTTTTCATCCTTGATGCGAAGCGCTGCCTCAAGGCCCGCTTTGTCATCCGGATTCATGATAGTGAGCATCGCTGCTCTGTTAAGTGTACCGTCCGGGTTGAAAACAACGCCGCCTGCTGTATCCGGTACCTGTTTGATACATACTACGATTTTCACTGCGAACCCTCCTTTCTTATCTCAAAAGACTACCGGAGATGACCATACGCTGAACCTCAGAGGTACCTTCATAGATCTCTGTGATCTTAGCATCGCGCATCATACGCTCTACGTCATACTCACGGATATAACCGTAACCACCGTGTAACTGAACAGCCTTGGTAGTGACCTCCATAGCTGTCTCTGCTGCAATGAGCTTAGCCATAGCTGCTTCTACCGAGTAGCTTACCTTGGCTCCGTCAGCAAACTGCTGCTTCTTCATGGCAGCCTGGTATACCAAAAGCTTCGCAGCCTCGGTCTTTGCAGCCATATCAGCAAGCTGGAACTGTGTGTTCTGCTGCTGTGCGATAGTGCGGCCAAACTGCTTTCTCTCCTTGGTATACTCGATCGTTCTTTCAAGAGCACCCTCTGCAAGACCAAGTGCCTGAGCAGCGATACCGATACGTCCGCCGTCAAGTGTATGCATGGCGATCGGGAAGCCCTTGCCTCTTGCTCCGAGAAGATTCTCCTCGGGGATCCTTGCATCCTCAAATATCAGCTCGTATGTAGATGAACCGCGGATACCCATCTTCTTCTCTTTTGTTCCGAATGAGAATCCCGGTGTATCTTTATCTACGATAAATGCGGAGAAGTTCTTTTTCTTGCGTCCCTTCTTATCCTCTACCACATCAGTAACCGCGATGATGATATAAACATCGGCAACCTTTCCGTTGGTGATAAAGCACTTTGAGCCGTTCAGGACCCACTCATGAGTCGACTCATCAAGGACAGCCTTGGTCTGAGCTCCCTGAGCATCAGTACCTGCCATAGGCTCGGTCAGGCCAAATGCTCCGAGCTTCTCACCGTTGCAAAGCGGAGGAAGATATTTCTTCTTCTGCTCCTCGGTACCGTATGTAAGGATCGGATCAACACAGAGTGATGTATGTGCCGAAACGATAACTCCGGTAGTACCGCAAACCTTTGACATCTCCTCTACACACATGATATATGTGAGGATGTCACAACCCTGGCCGCCGTACTCTTTCGGTACCGGTATGCCGAGGAAGCCGTACTTGCCCATCTTCTTTACGGTCTCCATAGGGAACGCTTCGGTCTCGTCGGTTTCCTGTGCCAGTGGCTTTACTTCATTTTCTGCGAAGTCCTGAAACAGCTGACGCGCCATCTCATGCTTCTTATCTAATGTAAAATCCATTAGCTTTACTCCTTTCGGTTTATTTTAGTATTTAAAGAATCCTTCTCCTGACTTGCATCCGAGCTTGCCGTCTGCTACCATCTTCTCAAGAAGCGGTGCCGGCTTATACTTAGGATCATTGTTGGTGCCTGCATAGATAACGTTCATGATGGCAAGGCAGATATCAAGGCCGATGTAGTCGCCCAGGTGAAGCGGCCCCATCGGAT
>CAMVOY010000019.1 GCA_947169235.1 uncultured Lachnospiraceae bacterium
GTGTTAAGCACGCCGCCAGCGTTCATCCTGAGCCAGGATCAAACTCTCAAAAAAAGTTTTCCTTTTGCTGGCATAAATATCCAGATTAATTGACGAGTATAGTTTTAAAACCATACCACTTTGATTTCTGGTGTTCAAAGTTGTTTCACTATTCAATTATCAAAGATCGTTCCTTCATAAAAATAACACGCTTGCGAATCTTTAGCGCGTCAGCAAGTAGTATATTAACAAACTTATAAGCTGATGTCAACACTTTTTTCAAAAAAATTTAAAAAAATTGAGCCGCGGCATTTTTCAGGATCTCGTAGAACTCCGGATAAGTCTTCTGCAGACGGATCGGCCTCCCGTCTCCATCCAAAAAACAATGCTCCGAGCCGGCTTCACAAACAACCTCACCCTGCTCGTTGGTCATGGAGTATTTCATTTTTAGTTTCACGCCCTTGAATTCATCCACGCCAACATCTATGGTGACTACATCGGAAAATGTGGTAGTCTTTTTATATGAAACATTAACCGCTACCACAGGCGAGATCACCCCAAGGCTCTCGAGCCTCGCATAATCCCAGCCGACTTCGGCCAGATAGGCAACTCTCGCTTCCTCCATCCATCGTACATAGTTGGAGTGGTGAGTTATCCCCATTTTGTCTGTTTCATAATACTGAACCTTGTGTGTATATATCATAATTCAAATCACTTTCTTTAAAAGCTCCGTCAGGTTGACGATCGCCTTTTCTTTAAAATCATTGTAGGATAAAGGAGCCTCCCCATCAGCCTTGTCGGAGATCGCGCGTATCACTAAAAACGGCACGCCGTTGTCACTGCATACCTGTGCGAGTGATGCTCCCTCCATCTCGCAGGCAAGCGCCCCAAAACCGGACTCGATAAACTCCTTCTTCTCCCGGGATGAAATAAACTGATCTCCCGATGCTATGGTTCCAACCATAAGTGAATAATCCGCATCCAACGACTCATATGCATTTTTAACCATGTTTACTACCGAAGCATCAGTCTCAAAATACACCGAATCATAATCCGGATTCAGTCCTATCTCATATCCGAGCCCTGTTACATCCATATCATGCTGACACAACCTGCCGCCCACCACGATATCACCCTGGTTAAGCTTTGATGAGATAGCGCCTGCGACACCTGTGTTTATCACGAGATCTATAGTGTGTCCGGCGAACTCCGGAGAGCTTCCGATCAAAGTTATAAAGTGCTGCACGCACGCTGCCATAGCTACTTTTCCAACCTTGGAAACGGTTACGACAACCTGTGTTTTGCCATCATTTTTCAAATAATACGTAAACGGTACCGCGTCCTTTTTTTCATAATCCCCACCGGATACCAAAGGACTGATCTCCTCCTCCATAGCGCCTATCACAAGTACTGTTTTCATAGCAACCCTCCATATCGATTTTTACACTGATCTCTCTATAAATCTTCTTATCCGTAATTCTAACATATGAGGTCCGATTTTTCCACACAAAAATGTGAAAAAATCTTAAAAAAAACGAAAAAAAATGATGGAAAGTATAAACCCTGTATGTTATAATTATCTTTGTGGGAGAATTCTTATAAGGAAAGAAGGGATGACATTGAAGAAGAAAAAGCGTACAGCGTTGTACCTTGTTCTCTTAACTTTCGTCATTTTTGCCCTTCTTATGGGACTTCTGTATTTCATCCACGTCAGGATCAACCAGGATAATGCATATCAGGCGTCCGCTCTTCTGATAGATCAGGTCAAGCACGTAGTCGAAGAAAACGACGACAAGGTCCGCTCATTGACCGCTTCTTTGAAAGACGATTACGTGACTCGTGCGAAGGCTATATCTTACATCATTGACAACCAGCCAAAGATCGAAAATAGAATAACGGAGCTCGCATGGCTCACAAACCTCTTTTCCATCGATGAGATACATCTGTTCAATCCCGATGGAAAGCTCTATAGCGGCACAAAGCCGGCTTTCTATGGAGACAATCTCAAAACCAGCAAAACGTTTGGCCCATTCGCCAAAATGCTCACAGAGAAGAACTTCACCATGTGTCAGAGCATCCTCGAGGACAACTACACCGGAAAGCAGATGATGTACGCTGTCTGCTGGAACGATGCACACAAGCGACTCGTAGAGCCTATGCGTCTGATGAACGAGCTCGCAACGGCTCAGATGGACGCCGTGATCAAGGAGTTCCCCGCGTACGAAGGTGTCGAGATCATCGTAGCAGATGACAAAACGGACAAGATACTCGGAGCCACAACTCAGACACTCATTGGAAAAACATTAAAGGATGCAAACGTCCTCTATGACGGAGATATCAAACTAAACGAGATATCTACCGGCAGCGAGCTCATACACGACCAGGTCTACTATTGCTCATATACACGCTATGACATGTACAAGGTCATAATAGCGCAGAACAGGGGTGTTGTTCAGAAAAATATACCGATTCCTCTGATCCTTGTCGGAGTTTACATGCTTTTTGCGGGTGCAGTAATCCTGCTCATAGTAAGGCGAATGACCAGCAGGATCATCAACGAGCACAATAAAGCAAACTCAGATGCAATGACATCTTTCTCCAACCGTCGCGCTTATGAGAACGACATAAAACGCTACGATGAGAAGGGCTACGAGCCTAACCTCTCCTATGTATCGCTCGACCTAAACGGACTCAAGCGTGTAAACGATTCGCTAGGGCACGAGGCGGGTGATAAACTTATTATCGGTGCTGCATCCGTGATCCATCAGTGCTTCGGCAACTACGGCGAGATGTATCGTATCGGTGGTGACGAGTTCGCAGCTTTGATCTACGCCGACCTTGACAGACTGACCAAGATAAAAATGGATTTCAAGGAAGCGATGGATGAGTGGTCCAAAGAAAACGGCATGACACTCTCTATCTCCTACGGTATAGTGAGAGCCTGCGAGGATCCTAATATGTCCTTCTCCGAGATGGCAAAACTTGCTGATGTGCGCATGTACAAGAATAAAGATGAATACTATCAGAAGATGAATCTGGTAAGACGAAACTGATCATTTTCTATCATACTTTGCAAAAACTCCGCGGAGATCCCGCGGAGTTTTTAATTCTGATTATCGGTCTGTGGAGATCCGGCTACCGCTGATGCAGTTACAGCCGCTGCCGCATCTCTTAATCCCTTTTCAAATCTCGCATTTTCATATCCGACCAGGACACTGTACAGAACGCCGAAGCCCCCGACAATGGCTATGAACAGAAGAAAAAACACAAGAGTCCTTATCAGGGTCCGTCTCTTGGTATTTTTATTTGATACTATCATAAGCGCCTCTGAACCTGCTCAGGGTTCATAGCATACATCATGGCACTCTCTTCGGAAATAATACCTTTCTTGTAGAGATCCACAATGTACTGATCCATGGATACCATACCAAGAGGAGCACTTGTCTGAATAACGTTGTCGATCTGGTAGTTCTTTGAATCTCGGATCATATTACTTACCGCAGGTGTTATCTTCATGATCTCGACAGCCGGCACCATGCCACCTCCCTGCTTCGGTATGAGCTGTTGTGAAACGATACAGTTGAGTACCAGTGATAACTGGATACGTATCTGCTCCTGCTGATCCGCAGGGAACGAATCGATGATACGGTCGATCGTATTTACCGCTCCCTTTGTATGCAGAGTGGCTATGACAAGATGTCCTGTCTCTGCCGCACTCATCGCAGTACGTATAGTCTCGCCGTCACGCATCTCTCCGAGGAGGATAACATCCGGCGCCTGACGGAGAACAGCTCTGAGTCCCGTCAGATATGTCTCGGTATCGATAGCGATCTCTCGCTGGGAGATGATCGATTTATTATTCCTGTGCAAATACTCGATCGGATCCTCGAGAGTGATGATATGAGCCGATCTGGTCTTGTTGATCTGATCAATGATGCAGGCCTGCGTGGTTGATTTACCGCTTCCGGCAGTTCCCGATATGATGATCATACCGTGCTTTACCTTTGACAACTCTACGACTGACTCAGGTATGCCCATCTCATGATAATCAGGGATATCAAATGCCACTATACGGATAACACATGACTGAGATCCACGCTGAAAATATGTGTTCACACGGAATCTGGCAAGATGTCCTATCGCAAATGAAAAGTCATCATCACCTGTTTCCAGGAAATGCTCTTTATTTCTATGCGCCTGAGTATATATCTCATCAATGATAGACTCCGTCACATCCGGCATCAGCCTCTCTGCGCTGTCAAACACAGGCTGAATATGTCCAGCTACCTTGTAGCTGAGGATACCACCTGTAATGATAAAAATATCTGAGGCCTTGTTCTCGACCGCTTTAGAAAGAATCTCCTCAAGTTTAGGCATTTTATTCCTCCATTATTCGTCTATGGTAACCGTTCCGGGCATCTGTACATCCTCTTCACTGAATACCGGCATCGAGTCATCTGCCTTCCACTCGGAGGTGTAGACCTTCTTCCATTTGATGATCTGATATCCGGCCTCTGAAGGCTTGCCCCAACGAACCAGTACCTCACACTGAAGCTCCTGATTTTCATCTATCTTGCAGGAATACGATGCAAAAGCATCCCATCCAATGTATCCGACATTCTCTGCAACTATACGCTTGACTCCCTTTTTGCTGACCTCTGCTTTGTACAGCTTCACATCCGTCGGGATATCCTGTCCACTGCGGATCTTCGCCAATATCTCCTCTGCCTCGGTATCCGCCTTGTAATAGTTTGTCGTTGCATCAGTAGCCTTGTTGGTAAGGTTGCTGTTTGCCTTGGCAGTAGAAAGTGATAACAGCGCGAAAACAACAAAACAAAGCACGGCAAAAATGGTCAGTATCGAACTGCCACCTACCGTGGTAAAGGACATTTTTCTCTTTTTACGATTGCCTGTTTCCACCTGAAGTTACCTCACGATTATGTATGTCTTATTTTAGTAACTGTTCCTCGAGCTGCCACGCCACATCCACTGAATAGACGGGATCCTTCAGCTCTTCTCCCTCGTTCGGGATCTCAACTACCGACACGTTCGCGGTCTGATGATAATAATTCACACCATCTACCGGCGTCGCTTCGTTTGTCTTAAGTGTTACCTTTAATCCGTCATCCGCATATTCTTTTACAAGGCTTCCGCCGCCCTGACCATCAGAGTCGGAAACAGACGCCCCGAGCTTACCTGCAGCCTTGTCAAGATCTCCATGATAAGCCTTTACTACCTCTATAACCTCAGTAGCCCGCACGGATGCGGTCTCCTTCGTAGTACCGTCCTTCGAGAGCCGATCAGAATACACGAACGCCTGCAGACATATGGCTGCAGCAAACGCAAATACAAATACCATGATCAGCTGCTCCATCAAAGAGAGCGGTGCTTTACTTCTCTGATAACTCATCAGCCGACTCCTCCATCATCCTCGATCAGCTTGCCCTTTGTTCCATTCAAAAGGCTTCTCGCAGAGATCGTGACACTGTTCTCACGGTCTTCCGTATCCTTTGCGTGTATCGTGACAACATCGTCCTCCATCTCGAAATCCAAGCCATGTGCCTCGAGAATAGGACTTCCGTCCTCAGGCTCAATGTTGCTATCGGACAGCGTCAAAAGCTCATAGACATGTCCGTCATAATAATAGATACGCTGATCGTATATATCTCCCTCCACATCCAAATAAAGATGAAGAGTGTTGACACCATCATTTGTCTTCGGTGTTCTGAATCCGCCTACGGCTACAGACCCTACCGCATCCGAAGAACGTATCTTCGCAGCCACGTAGGATGTGATTATACGGCGGTTATAAGCATCGTTGTCACGTGCAACCAGGCGCTGATAGCTGTTGGCTCCGAGTGCAAGAACTGCGATAACGGTGATCGCAAACACGGCAAAGAGCACCAGGACAAACGCACCCTCGATATTATGTTGTTGTTCACCCCTGCGGCTCATCCGAAACCTCCATAACAGTTATCTGGGGCATAACGTTGTCCCCGAATATCTCATAAAATACTGCAAAACGATCGTGGTCGATCTGAATCCCATAGTGGTCTTCCAAATATTGTATGCTCGGCGGATAAACTCCCTCCGTCGCATAACAGGTCATCACAGATTTCCTTACGGAGTTCTCAAGCTGCTTTAAGCTCTCGCCCTCCTGACCGCGTCCGAGCTTCTCGGATGCCAATACCAAAAGCACTGCTGCCAGGATGGGAACTACTATGATGATCAGGGATTTAACAAGTGTTTTCATAGCTTTTATCGCTCCTCTGTACCAATCTCCTTATCCGATCGAGGACATGATATTTACAAGCGGCAGCATAACTGCTACAAGTATAATACCCACGAGAATAGATGTTATGATAACGATGGTCGGCTCTATCTTTCCGACCTTACGCTCGATGTCCATCTGAACAGCATCGTCCATACGCCTTGCGATTTCAGCCATGGCATCGTCCGATGTACCGGACTTTGCTCCGAGATCAAGGATACGACAGTACGATGACTCAAGGATCTTCTCTGCACGGAATGACTCTGCGAGCGGCTCACCGCGCTCCAGCCTCTCTAAGCAGGCATTGTATCTTTTCTGAACCTTCGGCGTGGTATCCTGAAACTTCATGGCAGTTCTGAATGCCTCTTCGATATTCAGTCCTGACTTCATACCCATAGCCATGGCTGATGCGAATCTCGACTCTGCCATGCGTCTTGCAAGTCCCCTGCTACCGAAGACCTTTTTATATGCATTCAACACGCCAATCCTGCATACACGACTTGCCGAAAGAAGCGCCGCAAGAACTACGACCACTCCCAGGATCACGCACAGGATCGGCATTATGTTGCCAAGGGTGTTTCCAAAGGACAACAAAACCTTGGCCGTACCACTCATGGTGCCGCCCAACTGCTCATATACTCTGTTGAATATCGGAAGAACTTTCACCAGCAACACTACGATGATCACAAGCATAAGGACCATCAGTATCACCGGATAGAGAATCGCGCTACGGATCTGATTACTGATCTGAACCTGTCTCTCATAGTAATCCGCTAGTGCGCGAAAAGACTGCTCAAGTCGACCGGTCGCCTCACCGGTATCGATCATGTCAGCTACATACTTCGGAAAACAATCAGCCTCACGGATCGCATCTGAGAACGGACGTCCCTCAGCGACTACCTCAGCCATTGCCTTCAGCATAGCTTTATTCTTTTTGCTTGGCTCGTCCTCAGCGAGCAGATAAAGACCATCCTCCGTGCCGATACCTGAATGAAGTAAAAGCGACATCTCCAGGCAGAATGCGGACACGTACTCGTTACTTAAAACTCTCTTGCTCATAAAACTCTTCCTCTTCCCAAAGTCATGAAATGCAACAGTTAATCAGTAACTGTACTTTGCTTTGTAGTTTTTCTTGTTATTTATATACTTCATCACCGTTTTACTTGACTTACCCGTCGAAGCAAAGGTCGGATCCATCAGCTTCCATTGATCGGCTGCCAGATAGATCGCACCGGTGATCCAGCCCTTTTTCTTGCTATATACGTTGATCCACGCATGATACTCCTTGCCGGTGTAACCGATCACGAGCTTAACCGGAACCCCCTGGCTTCTGAGCATGGCGCTCATCGTCGAAGCATAATCAAAGCATATTCCCTTTTTGGATTTGAACAACGGATCAAGCTTCGGAACATAGCCGGCTTTGACCGTTTTTGCTTTGTTGTAGTCATACTTGAAAGTCTTTATGACCCATTTGTAAACCTTTTTCACCTTGGCGAGCTCATCATTTGCCTTTTTGCAGAGGCTTTCAGCCTTCTTGACACATTTCGTGCTCGCATTGTAATTAACATACTGGTTCGGCCTGATATAAGGCTGGAACTCGTCAGAAAGCGAAGCCTTAAACGATACGGACGCCACCTGGGCATACGTACTTCCGGATATGTTCTTGAGAACCTTGACCGTGTATGTGCCGTTTCCGTCCGTGAGAGGCATAACCTCATAGCTCGTGTTATAGAGTGTGTAGGTAAAGGTGTTCCCTCCCGGGCCTATAACCTGTACCTTCATGGTCTTGTTCGTTTTTTCCGTGTATTTGACATTCACATAACCTGAGCTGGTATTCGAATAGTCAATAACGGCCCCTCCGCTCTTTTCAACGTGGCTTCCACCGGCTGATGTGCTTTCGATCACTATTTCTGCCTTACTCTCGGAAGTCTGACCGGTACTTATACATATGCCCGCAAGAGCCAGCGTCGTCACGCCAAGGATCTTCAGCCATCTTCCCTTCATAGTCTTTCCCCCATTCGAAAAAATGATATCTTTATGGTAGTCATAATAATTCATAGTCATTATACGCTTTTTTCTCAAAAATATCAAGGTCAAACTTATGTCAGTTTGACCATTTTTCAAGATTTTTTATCATACACCAATATATTGGGCGCCTTACCTCAGCTTCACACCATAAATCCGACATCCGCGGGTTCCCAGAACCAATATATCCTCGTATACGGCAGGAGAAGCCTCCACGTTCCCGCTGCCCAGATCCAGCTCACATCTTGTTTTGCCGGACCTGCCATCAAGCATCATAAGCTTCGAGTCACTCCTGGCGTATATCACTACGTCCTTTCCGTCCTCATTTGCGTTATAGACGCAAACCGGTGATGACCACGTGTAAGGACCCTTCTGCTCCCAGGCCTTCTTGCCGGTTTTCTTTTTGAGGGCGACTATGACTCCTCTCGACAGCCCGCCCGTTTTCGCCACAGTCACGTAGATGTACTTATCAAGCGACCTGTGCCCTACCGCGATCGTTGACTGTACACCGCCGGAGTTTCCCTCCACGGATTGGCAGTTATATGATGTTTTCCAGATGATCTCTCCTGACTCGGCATCTATCTTCCATATCGGGATGTCGGCTGATGTTGAGCTGCGCCAGCCCTTGTGAAAGGATGTGCTCACATACAGGTAGAGCTTTCCGTCTTCGACCGAAAGAACCGGTGTGGAGTTTGAGTCATCAAGTATATCCTGCACCCATGTAAGTTTCAGCTTGTTTAAATCCAGGCACATCAGATGCCCGCCATTGTCGGCGATAAACAGGTGTCCCTTGTAGATGGCGGCGCTGTCCTCCATGCCGTACCAATAGGAACCTCCTCCGTTACGTTTCCCCTTGTAGCGCCACTTCACGATACGTGCGGGTTTCACGGAGATGGTGCCTTTTTTCTCGTTGTACTTTGTATTGAGCTTGATCAGATAGAGGATACCGTTCTCACCCGGCTGGATAAGGGTATCTGTCTCGGCGTCAACAAGCGACGACGAATCAAAATAGCTCAAAGAGCCTCGGAGCGAAAAGGGATCCACGCTTCCGTATTCGTAAATAACCTTGCACCGGATCAGATCGATGATAAATGCCCTGGACTTGCCGGCTGAGGAATCATAACCGCTGCCCACGTAGAGAAGCGGATAGCCTCTGGGATCAAGAGCACCCGCGCCCTTAAATACAAATCCGGTGTTCATCGGCTCTCGGGTAGCTTTGCCTGAGCGTATATCAGTAAAGTAAATGTAGCCGTCGAGGCTCGCATGGATCGCCTCGACGAGATCGTCATCCTTTTTTGCCCACGATTCCATATTCATGTGCTTTTTGGTCGCGCGCGGCCACTTGATCAAAAGCGGCTGACCGGTCCAGCCGTTTCCGCTCCAGTACTGGCCCTCGATCGTAACAGCCTTGGTCGGAACCTCCCAAAGCTTTTTCATCTTGTATTTCTCCATCGCCGCCTCACCGTACGACGGTGTGTCACGGAAGTTGTTTCCGCGGAAAGTGAGTACTCCCTCCAGCTCGGTATACTTATCCCCCGTATCAAACTCGATAGTCTCTTTTGGCTTATACTTTTTGTTATCCTTAAGGATCTTTCCGTCGACCATGATGTTTGTATACTGCATCATACGGGACGGCTTGGTCTGTCCTGTTGCTTTCGGCTCAAACGAGTCTATGGCATAGGTTGGATCGATGGTCTCCTCTCGCGCGGTCGCATCGTCCGGCTGACCGCTATCGTCCGATTGGTCTGCCTCTCCGTTTTTACCTGAATCATCCCCCGCATTTCTGCCGTCAGCCTGCTCATCCGACGAACCATCCACCGTATTATTGTTCTCTACAGTCTGCTCGACACTGTCACTTTTATCCAACTCCATGCTCAGAAAAATTATCCCGCCGAGCATAGCGAGCGACAAAATCAATATAACTACCAGTGCCTTTTTCACTTAGTTCACCCCACATTATTCGCATTCGGTACTCCTCGTACCATGTATACAACGCCTTATATTATCGCACATGCCGTCCTCTCTGTCAATGTCAGCGAATTCTTGACAAAGAAGACGGGATTTGGTACATTTTTGATAGATTACTACTGTAAGGAAAGTGAGTATCTGACATGGATAGGATCATAAAAAACAGCATATTCGCTATAGATGTATCCACACTTGCTGATCCGGAGATCTTTGACTCCTGCTACAAGGCGATGAGACCTGAGAGACGCGAGCGGGTTGACAGGATGCGCTTTGACAACGGAAAAAGACTCTGCCTCGGCGCGGGTGTCGTTATGGAGCACGCTCTTCGGTACGCCGGCTGTGACGGGCGCGATGTCGTTATCACGCCCGAGGGAAAGCCTACAGTGGAAGGATGCTTTTTCAATATATCTCATACTGACGGTGTCGCTGTCTGCGCCGTCTCGGATAAGGAGGTCGGCATAGACATCGAACGCCCGAGAAAGCTTACCGATGCCGTGATAAACCGGGCCTTCACCCCTCGAGAGATCGAAATGGCAGGTGATGACAAAGACCGATTCATACTCCTTTGGACCGTTAAAGAGAGCGTGATGAAGTGGTTTGGTATGGGGCTTTCTCTCATGCCGGAGTATATAGATATACTTATGGATGACGAAATAAAAGTCACTATACTTGATCACCCCGATCTTAACTCCCAAGCAGGTACTCTTCATTTTTCCACATACCGCCATGATGATTACCATATCACGGTCTGCTCATCGTATGAAAACTACGCCGGGCAGATCACGTGGATCAACCCGGCGTAAGTGATTATCAGGTATTCAGTTTTCTTTATGTTCTCCTCACGAACTTCTCTTTGCAGTTCGGGCACGTGATCTCGATCCGCCCTCTGCCTCTCGGAACGCGTATTGTCTTTTTGCACACCGGACATTTGAAGAGCTCCTTGCCCTCGCGTCTGGCCTGCCTTCTTTTGTTCCTGAAAGAATTCGGATCCCTGAACCGGTAGGTCCACTCCGTAAATCTCTGATTCTCTTCGGTACGCTTAGCAATATTTTTCGAGAAAAATCTCAAGATAAAGATGATCAGACACGCCATCTCCAAGCCGAAAAGAACCGAGAACACGATCCTCGAGATAAATCCCTGCGTGCCAAACGGCATCATGATACCGCTCACCCTGAACACTATCGAAAGGATGACCCTGATAGCCGCAAGCGCCAGATACACTATAAATACAGCGATATTTACGCGGTCCAACCGCCCGTATCTGCCGTACATAAAGTTTCTAAACCAATTCATCTATCCGTATACTCCTTGTTTTGATGCTTCGTCATCATAACGGTCTTTCCAAGCCTCGAACGCGAGAATCCCTGACCCCTCATCCGTTATCCGGCGAGTCCGTCATAGCCTGCTCCCTGATAGTCAGCTTCATCCGCTGTCACGAGCTCATCATACATCGTGTCGATGGAGGAGTAGCCGTCGACCATCTGCCAAAAACCAAACTGAAGATCCGTCGAGCCAAGTATCCTTCTGTATGCAGTGTCAATCTCATATGATCCGTCAGAGAGTCTCTTCACGTCATCATATTCCACAGGGAAGTATACCGTTTTTGTTTTAAACCCCTTGGGCTTTTCCAGACTCGAGACACTCGCGGAATAAACCAGATAAACCTTGTTGTAGCTGTCCCAGGTATCGGTATTTTTGCTTGTCAAAAGATAATACCCGACATACTTTATATCCGCAGCCTTTATCTGCTTTTTTCGATTGGAATCTTCGAAATACTGCTCTACATACTCCTCGGTCGCACTTTTCATCTTGTCTACGGCGCCCTGCTCCAATGCGGCATTCTCGACTACGTAAGCATCCACATTATCGAGCTTATAATCCATTTCCGTCCGGGAGAGTTTCACGCCATAGTCCTCTTCGAACTTATCCTCATCATCATATCCGTTAACCTTTATCTTCACCGTGTCGCCCAGCTTCAATCCTTCAGCAGGCTCTGCAGTAAAGCTCAGATACTCCATCCATTTTTCCTTGGAATCCGAATCACAATAAATATAAGCCTTAGGCGAAACTCCGTCAACGTGGACGTCCAGATGCTCAAACGGGTCGACAGCCTTTACCTCGGTAAGTCCCGAAACCGTCACTGTCTTCGTATCGCCGAGGACCTTTGTCTTTACTTTATCGATCTTTTTTTCATTTATCTTATATGAAACATGGATGGTGTCGCCGTTTTTCAGCCCAGAATCCTTATCAAGCTCTAACTTTATCCCGTTTATCGCAGAGTATATATCCATCAGTTCCCCGAAGTTCTCGATTCCCTCTTTGAAGATCGCGCCGTAATCGGCATCCTCGGGATTGTTCTCAACATCCCTGATCAACGATGTGTCTATGCCCATATCTTTTGCAAATCTGATCGAAAGCTCCTTCACATCGAGATAGGCCCTCGCCTTTCCATCTCCGTCCGTACCGTCAAAATCTACTTTGGTATAATCGCTGAGCTGGATGGCCTCGCCGCTTTTTCCGTTTACCACGAATACGATAACGAGCGTGATGGCTGCTGCCACGAGAAAAATACCCCCGCCGACAAGTCCGAATATGAGCGGCAACGGTGCTCCGGCCTTTGCAGCCACCGAGCCTCCCGCTACACCGGCAGCGGTCCTGACTCCGGATGTGGCTGTCTGCGTCATCGCAGGTGCACTCTCCGTCATCGTCCTGGCTCCGGCGATCGCCTGCTCTGCTCCCGCCGTCTCCTCAACTACCCTACGGTCGATCTCCTCGCCCTGCTCGTCTTCATTTTCCTCTTCTTTGTTATTCTCAGTGACCTCATCGGTCACATTCTCTGCAGCCTCAACTGCATCCTCTGTAAGCTTCGCCCCACAGGACTGACAAAACCTGCTTTCATCAGGCATTACCTGACCGCATTTAGGACATATCATCATTAATCCCTCCAAATATGATAATTACAGCTTATCCATAAACTCAACTATCTTTTCACCGTTGACGCTGGTCTGAACGGCCTGATCAAGCATATACACATGATCGCTTATCACGCGTCCTATTCTCGTCGGAAGCGCCCCGGTTTCATGATCCGACATCGAGAGCTTCAAGACACTGTCACCATACAGGAATAGCTCTCCTGCGCTTACACTGAAGGATTTCGATAGGTAGCTCCCGATCGGTATCTCCAAAAACATGTTCTTTTCATTGTCGCCACCGGGTTCGAGCGTATATCTGATCGGCCCTCTGTCAACGATGTTTTTGTAGAACGAAGTCGCTGCAGAATTCGCATACAACTGAACGCTTACCGGGATCGACCTGTTTATATACATCACGATGTAGGTCTGCGACATCGCCTCAGGCGAAACCGGTGTCGGACTCGGCGTAGTAGATGCCTTTGCCGATGCGGTACCAGACGGCACGGGCGTCGGCCAGACAAGCCACGGCGTCGGACTCGGTGTAGGTCGTCCGCGTCCGCAATTCTGACAGAAGTTACTCGTGTTTACAAACCCGCAACCCGGACACTCCCATTGAGAATTAGTAACCTTTACTTTGCATTTATAGGTTTTGGTCTTCCTCGATGAATACCTGATCACGGCCTTTACGACTGCCGTGCCCTTTTTCTTGGCCTTTATGGTGACCTGAGATTTCTTTTTATTTTTGAGAGCGATCAGGTTCTTCCCTGATTGGATTGACCACGTGACCGTCCTCGAGGTGTTTTTCATTTTCAATACCTTTGATTTGTTCGCAGGTATTTTTAATAAAGTGGCACTAAGCCCCACAGATGCCGTACCTGATCTCACCGGAACAGTTATGGGATGCAGCACCGAAAAGCAGAGGCAGCAGGATATAACAATGGCCATGATCGGTCTGTTTTTCATACGCTCAGCCTCCTTTACTTACGTGTTTACGTATACTAAACTCCGACGCTCACTCACATTCTGCGTCAGACATTTTCCAAGGAGTATTCTACCACATTTTTTTCGCTTTGTGAAGAGTTTTAGGTTGAAAAATCTTCCAATATGGGGTATTCTGTATTGTATGAATAAGAAGGTACTCAAAACATTAGAATATGACAAGATCATCGACAGACTGGTGCACGAGGCGGACTCCGATGCAGGCAGGGAAAAAGCGCGTAAGATCGTCCCCCTGTCAGATCGTGACCGCATCATAGAGCTTCAGGCTCAGACAACTGCTGCCGTAAACCGTATACTGAAGGATGCCAAGCCCTCCTTCAGCGGACTGAAAGACCCCAGGCGCGACCTAAAGCCTCTCGAAAAGGGCGGTACACTGGGAGCCGGTGAGCTGCTCGGCATCTGTCGTCTTTTTGAGATCGCAAAGGCAGCTATCGCCCATGATGAAAAGCTCGAGGATTACGAGGACGTACTTACAGGACAGTTTAGGTCACTTACCGACATCCCGGAGCTACGCGCGGAGATAAAAAGATGTATCATAGGACCCGATGAGATTGCTGATGACGCAAGCTCGGAGCTTGCTTCCATCCGTCGCACGATAAACGGAATGGATGGGCGTATCCGCGACCAGCTTAACAAGACCATCGCCCAATCATCCGGAATGCTCAGGGAGAATCTCGTCACGATCCGCGACGGCAGATACTGTCTCCCCGTCAAAAGTGAACATAAGGGTTCGTTTCCCGGCATGGTGCACGATCAGAGTTCGACCGGCTCGACATTTTTCATAGAGCCAATGGCCGTCGTCGAACTCAACAACGAACTCGCGTCCTGGTTTGCAAAGGAGCAGGCCGAGATCCAAAAGATACTCGCGGACCTTTCAAACCTGACCGCACCGTATATTGCTGATATCGAGAGAGATTTTCTCCTTTTGTCGGATCTTGATCTCATCTTTGCCAAAGGAATGCTCTCAAAGAAAATGAGAGGATCCGAGCCTCTGTTTCAGGGCAAATACATACAGATCAGACAGGGACGCCATCCGCTGATCCCGGATAAACAGGTTGTTCCCATCGACGTTTCGCTTGGTAAAGACTATGATCTTTTAGTGATAACAGGGCCGAATACCGGTGGAAAGACCGTAACACTTAAAACAGTCGGCTTACTCACTCTGATGGGTCAGGCGGGATTACATATCCCGGCGAATGATCGCTCTCACCTAAGAGTCTACGATGAGGTTTTCGCCGACATCGGTGATGAACAGAGCATCGAGCAGTCGCTCTCGACATTTTCATCGCACATGACCAATACGGTTGAAATATTGAAAAAAGCCACCAGCCGCACTCTCGCTCTTTTTGACGAGCTGGGCGCGGGCACCGATCCGACTGAGGGTGCCGCACTCGCGATCGCGATCCTCGATCACCTGCACAAAAAACACATCACCGCGATGGCGACCACTCACTACAGCGAGCTGAAACTCTACGCTCTGCAGGAAGACGGTGTAGAAAACGCATCCTGCGAGTTTGACGTGGAGAGTCTCGCTCCTACCTACAGACTTTTGGTCGGGATCCCCGGAAAGAGTAATGCTTTCGCGATATCGTCGAAGCTCGGGCTCTCCGACAGGATAATAAACGAAGCAAAAAAACGAATCGACGACGAAGCGAAAAGCTTCGAAGACGTGGTATCCGGTCTCGAACAGTCCCGTGTCGAAGCAGAAAAAGAACGCGAAAAGGCCGTCAGGTTCAGACAGAATGCTGAAGGTTATGCAAAAAAGCTTGAAGAAAAGGAAGATAAGCTGGAACAATCGAGAGACAAGATCCTTCGACGCGCCAACGAAGAAGCCAGAGAGATCCTGGAACGCGCGAAAAAGGTGGCTGACGAATCCATCCGAAAGTATAACAAATGGATGAATGACCCTGAAGCTCTCAGAGCCATGGAAAAAGAGCGTGGCGCTCTGCGTGATGCCATGGATAAAGTTGACGAGGGACTTAGTTTTACGGGACCCGGCACCAAAAAGCGCAAAAAAACCGGAGCCAAAAAGCCCGAAGAACTCACAGTTGGAGATATCGTCATGGTCCACTCGATGGGCGTAAAGGGCACCATTCAGACAGGGCCCGCTCGCGGCAAATGCTACGTCCAGATCGGGATCCTCCGCTCCGAGGTCGATCTCGATGACCTCGAGTATCTGGAGTCGGAGACAAAACAGGCGAAGCGCGAGGCTACCATCACGCAGTCAAGGAACCTAAAATCCGCCAAGGCAATGACAGTTCACACGGAGATCAATCTCATCGGAATGACTGTTGCAGAGGCAGTTCCTATTCTGGAAAAATACTTAGACGATGCGTATCTGGCGCACCTTTCAAGCGTACGCATCATACATGGTATGGGCACGGGAGCCCTGCGAAACGCAGTACACGACTCCCTTAGGAGAAACAAGACCGTCGAGAACTTCCGCCTCGGAGAACAGGGCGAAGGAGGATACGGCGCCACCGTGGCATTTTTCAAATACTGAGAAAGGATTACATCTATGTCCAAAAAGAAGATAATGATAGTCGATGATGACGAGAATATCGCCAGCCTTTTATCACTGTACCTGACTAAGGAGTTTTTTGAGTGCAGGATAGCTAAAGATGGCGAGTCCGCTCTGGAGCTTAACAAAACCTTTAGTCCGGATCTGATCCTTCTTGATATCATGCTCCCCGGCATGGACGGTTACGCTGTCTGCAGAGAGCTCAGAAAGGATTATATGACCCCGGTGATCATGCTGAGCGCCAAAACAGAGACTTTCGATAAGGTGCTGGGACTCGAGCTCGGCGCGGATGACTACATCAGCAAGCCGTTTGACAGCAAGGAGATGGTCGCCAGAGTCAAGGCGGTACTGCGCAGATATGAGAATGGCTCACATGTTTCACAGGAAAAAAAGACCGATGCTCCGCCTGAGGAGGTCAGATGCGACGATCTGGTCGTAAACCATATGAACTATACGGTCACACAGGGAGGCAACCCGATAGAGATGCCGCCCAAAGAGCTTGAACTTCTGTATTTTTTGATGTCTCATCCCAATCAGGTGTTTACCAGAGAACAGCTCCTCGACCGTATCTGGGGTTACGAATATGTCTCAGAGACCCGCACGGTTGACGTGCACATCAAACGACTCAGAGAAAAGATCCAAGAGAGCGACAGTTACTCCATCTCAACTATCTGGGGCATAGGATACCGATTTGAGCTAAAAGGGAATTCGTAAATGAAAAACAAAAAAAGACGCCGCATTCATATCTTCGGAAAGACAACGCTGATCAAAAAGCTCCTCGCTTTTTACCTGGTTATCGTTGTTGTATCGTTTTACTTCATGCTCGCCGTAGGACGAAGCTACATATATGACCAGGTTTTGGAGGAGACGACCACCTCACTGAAGGGTGCGGCAGACCGACTTGTTCGCTCCGGGATCACGGGTGAGGATTTCACCGCAAAATCTCTGAAAAAACTCACGCCTTCTTTTGATGTCGCCGCCAAAGCCGCAAACTGCCAGATCCTGATCATAGAGGACAACGGCGACATCATCATAGATACCGAACAAAAGACAAAAACCCCCTACTACAACGTTATGGATCATGGGCAGGGCTCATTTTTGCATGAAGACGCAACCTATGACTACACGATCGGAGGCTACCTGAGCACACCGTGCCTTTGTATCTCCGTACCTCTTTACAGGAGTGATAATTTCCACGGATATCTCGTATTCGCCCACAGCAACTCATTCATCACGAACAGGGCCGACTACTACTATAATATCCTGTTAAACGTGTACTATATCGTGATCGGGCTCCTGCTGCTGACCTATATCGGTCTGTATTTCTTCTGTTTCATCCCTCTGAAAAAATTGCGCGCAGGCAGCAAGGACTTTGCGATCGGCCGTGACAATCCGCCCATCATCATTCATTCAAACGACGAATATGGTGAGATGGCGGAGACACTCAACGTCCTCGGCGAGGAGCTGTCGAAGTTCGACGAGTACCAGAGAAAATTCCTCTCCGGCATCTCTCACGACTTCCGTTCTCCGCTGACCTCCATCCACGGATACCTTCAGGCCTTCCGCGAGGGTATGATTCCACCCGAGGAGGCAGCCCGCTACTATGATATCCTGCTCGCTGAGACGGACCGCCTGACAAAGCTGACCAACCAGATCATCGAACTCAACTCCTATGACAGGGACAATATACTCCTAAACGTGACTCCTTTCGACATCCATAAGACCATCCGCAAGGTTACGGACGCGCTCAACGGGCGCGCAGTGAGTCACAACATCAACTACATCACGGAGCTTTCATGCGATGGCCCGCTCATCGTGTGCGGGGATTCCGAAAAGATCCATCAAGTGCTCTTTAACCTCGTGGAAAACGCGCTTAAATTCAGCCCTGACAACTCCTACATCACGATCAGGACCTCCGTGAAAAAGGGCAAGGCCTTCATCTCCGTAAGAGATACGGGAATAGGAATACCCAAGGATGACATCAACAGTATATGGGATCGTTTCTATAAATCAGACCATTCCAGAGGAAAGGATAAGACCGGAACAGGTCTGGGGCTTTCGATCTGTAAGGAGATCATGACCGCTCACAAGGAAATGATAGATGTGATAAGTACGGAAGGCGTAGGATCGACGTTTACATTCAGGCTTCCATTGGATAAAGAAAAATGACCGCTGCAGGCGGTCATTTGTTATATACTCACTCTCTCCACTTCAGTCTGTGAAGCTCCCCTCTTGTATTTAAGTCCGTAAACCCGCGCTGACGCATGACTTCATATGCGATCACCGCTACGGAATTACTCAGATTCAATGATCTTATGTCCCCGTACATGGGAATCCGTATCGCCGTATCTTCATGCTCGACGAGTATCTCCTCGGGTATCCCGGCGCTTTCCTTGCCGAACATCACATAGCAATCATTCTCATATGTTACGTCGCTGTAGACATGACGCGCCTTGGTAGAAGCCATGTAGATACGGGGTTCGGTGCCTTTTTTCTCGAAATTTTGGTACAAAAAATCGGGATAGCTGTCATACACCGTGACATCCAGCTTACCCCAATAATCTAATCCCGCACGCCTGACCCACTTATCGGATACCTGAAAACCCATGGGCTCGATAAGATGCAATCTCGCTCCTATCGCAACGCACGTGCGTCCTATATTGCCGGTATTCTGCGGAATCTCCGGCTCGTGAAGTACTATGTTTAACACATCAGCTCTCCTGCTTCAATGCGAGGAAGAGATCAATACCGCCGCCGTCAAATACCATCGGCACACAAAGCGACTTGGTATAGCTCGATGTGAAGCTCACCTCGCCATGTGAAAGCGTCGGCGGAGTGATATCAATACCAATACCTGATGAAGAGAATACGGTAGATGCGTTACCCATGATCATGTTTCCAAGCTCGGAAAGAGCTGATGATGCGAAATCATCGATGACCTTGATCTCAGTCATACACATCTTTGACGCGATAGCGCATGCATTCTTCTCGGACATGGCTATGAGCACCTGTCCGCGCATCTCGCCCGTAACTCCGACGATGATAACCCAGTCATCTGCACTGAAAGAAGCCTCCTTAAGTACAGGCTTCTGGATGGCAACTTCAACAAAGCACACATCCTGCAATATTTTTTTGGCTGTCATCAGAAACGGATTTATATGTTCCGCGTTGAGTGTTGCCATATCGCCGTCCTCCTGCTAGAATTATTTCGACACTGCTAAAGTATAACACATTTTTTATTATCTGTCTACAAATTCTTTTATCTTCTCCAGCGCCACCTTCAGATTTTCGATGGAATATGCATAGGAAATACGCAAAAATCCTTCTCCGCATTCACCGAACGCATTACCCGGAACTACCGCAACTCTCTGCTCTTCGAGCAGCTTCGTAGCGAACTCCTCAGAGGTCAGCCCTGTTTTTTTGATACTCGGAAATACGTAAAAAGCACCCCTCGGCTCGAAGCACGTAAGTCCCATTTCATTCAGCTCGTGTACGAGGAATCGTCTCCTCTCATCGTAGCTGTCCCGCATTTCCTCGACATCCGAATCACCGTTTCTCATAGCCTCGATCGCTGCGTACTGGCTTGTGGTCGGTGCACACATGATCACATACTGATGGACCTTTATCATCTGCTTCAAGATATTTACCGGAGCTGCTGCATAACCAAGACGCCATCCGGTCATCGCAAACGCCTTAGAAAAGCCGTTTATCACGACCGTTCGCTCCTTCATTCCGGGGAGACTTGCTATGGAAACATGCTTCTCTCCATATGTCAACTCAGCATATATCTCATCTGACAGCACAAAAATATCATGCTCTTTGACGATATCAGCTATCACCTGAAGCTCCGGTCCGCTCATCACCGCACCCGTTGGGTTATTGGGGAAAGGCAGAACCAAAAGCTTTGTCTTATCCGTGATCACCGACTCGAGCTTCTCGCGGGTCAGCTTAAACTGGTCATCGGAAGACAGCGGGAGTCTGACGGGAGTACCGCCTGCGAGCACCACGCACGGGTAGTAGGATACGTAACATGGCTCCGGAATGATCACCTCATCACCCGGATCGAGCATCACACGACAGGTAAGGTCTATGGCCTCACTTCCTCCGACCGTGATAAAGATCTCATCTGCAGAGTAGTTAAGCTCAAACCTTCTCTTCAGATATCTCCCGATCTCCTCACGTAACTCCAAAAGACCTGAGTTCGAAGTATAGAAGGTGCGCCCCTTCTCAAGAGCATATATTCCCTCCTCGCGGATATGCCAGGGTGTGTCAAAATCAGGCTCACCGACACCCAGAGAAATAACACCCTCCATCGTGTTTGCCAGATCGAAAAATCTCCTGATACCCGATGGTGCCAGCGAGGTCACGGTTTTTGATAATGGATCTCTCATGGTGTGATCAACTGCCTTTCATCGGTATCTTTGATCTTCTCAAGCGGAATACCGTGTTCTTTATATTTTTTCAAAACGAAATAGGTCGCACAGCTGACCACGCTCTCCATCGGTGCCAGCTTCTGTGTGACGAATCTCGCGACTTCCTTCATGCTGCTTCCGTCTATGATAACGGTAAAATCAAAATTACCGCTCATAAGGTAAACGTCCTTAACCTCATCAAACTGGTATATCCTTGATGCGATCTTGTCAAAACCTCTTCCCCTCTCAGGTGCGGTCTTTACCTCGATCACGGCAGTCACACGTTCATCACCTGTTTTGTCCCAGTTGATGAGAGTCGGATATCCGCAAATGATACCCTGCTCCTCCATCTCCGTGATCATGTTCCTGATCTCCTCAGGCGAAGAATCAAGCATCGCTGCCAGATCCTTTGATGACAAACGGGCGTTCTTTGCCAGATTTTTCAGAATCTTTTCTTTCATTTGCCGTCTCCTCCTATTATTCAAACCTTGATATCCAGTGCTCTGTCAAGCTCATCGGGATGCCTCGGCTCCAGGTATCTGCGTGAATCCCCGTTCTTTACGACTCTGCCGGCATCCTCCGTGACATAGCCTATCACCGATGATATGATCCCCTCTTCCGTAAGCCTGTCTGCGACACGGCTGCCACATCCGGCTCCGATAAGGACAGCTCCTCCTGACCTCAGCAGATATGGATTTATATCAAAAATCTCACAAACCTCGATACTCTCCTGTCGGATGAGTATCTTTTTTATGTCAACCTCAAAACCAACATCAGAAGCAGCTCCCATATCCCACAAAGCTCCAAACACACCGCCCTCGTTCATCTCCATAATGGCGGAGGCTCCTTCTTTCTCAGCAACTCGGTTTATGACCCCGATATCTGCCTGCGAGGCCAACTCCGTGATATTTTTCAGAAAGAGTTCAGGGATATGCTTTCTCAGATGATCAGCTCTCTCTCTGACCAGGATGGCACTCCCCTCAAGGCCTGCCCATCCTGCCATCACCAGCTCGTCCCCGGGTTTCAGACTGCCTGTCAAAACTTATTCCTCCTCGTCTTCCTCAGGCGGATCTACATCCTCTGCCGGAGCTTTTGTCGGCTTCGGGGTAGCCACGGGCTTTCCGCTTCCCCTGGTCACATATCTCGGAACTGCCTTATATGAACTCGAATTGATCTGCTTTTTGGTCGTCTTTCCGTTCTCGGTGACAACCTTCCAAAGTACAGCCTCATAACCGATATGCGCGCTCTGTGTAACATGCTCGTATGTCGGCGGCTGATTCGGATCCAAAGTGACCTTGTCTTCACCCGGCTCTATGGTTTTGAGGACCTCTGAAACAAACTCAATCTTGCGGTCCGCCGGTCTGGTCTCGGCGCCATATACGGTAAACCATATGGTGCCGCCTCCTGCTCCGCCCCTGATAAGGACGGGCACATCCGAATTGTTTCTGAACTTAAAATCCTTGTAGTCTCCGGCGATCGCTGCATCCATCGACGGCTTCACATAGGAGACTACCATTGAATGAGGTGCTCTCTCGACCACCTCGAGCTCTGCACGGAGAACCGCATTATAAAGCGTTGTAGAAACCTGGCACACTCCTCCGCCTATGGTGTCCACAACCTCACCTTTGTTGTAGGATGGCGCATTGAAGTATCCGTTCTCTTCGGTCAGCGGGGAGATCGCGTCATGCACCGAGAATGTCTCACCCGGCATCACTACGCTGCCATTGATGAGTCTCGCAGCATTTGCAAGGTTCTTTGACCTGGTCACATTGCCCTGGCTGTAATTCGTGGAGAAAACTCCTATCTTGTCCTTGCATCGTCTGGCCGTCTCCTCAGAGACCTTCGGCTCCTTTACCGTGGTGACCGCAACGACGTTGATATCTCCCTCAGAAGACGCCTCTATCTGTTTTTTAATCTCTTCTACGGTCGCATCCACATCGACTGAGAGTCCCTGTCTTGACTTGGTATATTTGATCTCATCGCCCTCAAGTCTGACTGTGGCATCCTTTGGTTTTTTCGCCTTTTTCCCGCATTTTTTCTTGACAAACTTTGAAAGCTTTGCCTCGGAGTATGTGAAAGTCAGGTCATATTCCTGATGCTCAGCCTCGATACGCTTTATCTCAGCGTAGTTAAGAAAAATATTCTCACCCTTGCCGAGCTTCATCGCCTGATCGATAACATCGTTTTCTTCGATCCTGTAGTCAAAATCCTTCAGATTCGTCTCAACCATGTTACCATTTACAT
The DNA here is from genome assembly GCA_947169235.1 of uncultured Lachnospiraceae bacterium. Classification (GTDB taxonomy): domain Bacteria; phylum Bacillota; class Clostridia; order Lachnospirales; family Lachnospiraceae; genus Eubacterium_F. Next base: position 23,332 of record CAMVOY010000019.1, read on the forward strand.
CCACATGGATCGGTCGGTCGCTTTTTGTTACCTCATATCCGTCTATGAGTGCCTGAACCTCCTCTGCAGTCTTTCCGCCTACATCCATGCCCGCAACATACACTCCCTGTATGATACGATTCGGGTCAGGTTTGTTCTGCATATAGAAAACCAGCACGTAGGACATGATCAGCATGATCATGATCAGGATCACCAAAAACGCCGGTAAATAATGCGGTCTTTCCTTTCTTCTCATCAATCCACCTCTTTATGGGCTTGCCATTTTTCTTAAAGTATATTACAATAATACCATAGTATAACACAAATCATTTTAAAAGACAACATTTAAATAAGAAAAGCGGGAGAATGCTCCCCCGCGTGTGATCACTGCGCTGTTATGGTTGCGACCAATCCCAAAACCATGGCCAGGATAACAGCAGCACAGATGATGGCTGCGATCCAGCGCTGTTTTTTTCGATTTAGCATGGGAACCCCCTTTCATTCGGCTTCCCTGCGGGGAGCCCACTCCTGATCGGAGCTGTTAGTTATGATAATTCCTGTATTTATAATCATCTTTGTCATCTTCATCGCATGGACGCAGTATGAGATGAAAAAATCCTCAAAAGAAGCGGAAAAAGCCAACGAAGCCTTCTGGGCTCGTGAAGAGCAGGCAAACTTCGCACCAAAGCAGGATATCTCGGATCTGCCTCTACTGCACTTCGAGGAATCCGTGATCCCGATGCCACCCGAAGGTGCTTTCACCGAAGAGGACGACGTATCCACATACATAAAGGAGCTCAAAACTCTCCTTCGCGAGCCTATGATCGACCTGAGCGAATACACAAACACCGATCTCAAGCTCGCCTATGGTGTAGCCAATTTTACCACCCTTTCGGGCTATGATGACAACTACAACAGCTTTTTGCTGCTACTTACAAACCTGGCTCGCGGCTATGAGCGTCGCGAAATGTATGAACTGTCTGCGCAGACCTACCGTTCCGCACTTTCGTGCGGTTCGCTGAAACTTGCCGACTATACGGGTCTCGCAAAGGTTTACATCGCCATGGACAAACCCGAAAAGGTCTCCGAGCTTATCGATGAGGTCGAAGCCTCTGACAACCAACGCTCAGGCGGGATAATAGAGGCTTTGAAGCGCGAACTGTCGAAATATTGACAATTCACGGATATTTTACTTTACTTCACCGACTCTGTCAAGAAAATATCTGTCATTTCTGCTATTTACATATGAATATCTATCTGATATAATGAATATGATTATTCTTGCTTACAAGGAGGAACACCATATGGAATCGTACAACGAAGCCGAAGCAAAAAAACTGGCAGCGATGAGCGAGTTCGCTCTTGCGAATAAGACCGTAGCTCAGCTGCTCACAGTGATATGCTCGATCATTTCCGTAGCTTACATAGCCGAAGTTGCCAAAGGGAGCAGAACACTTCTTTACGTAGCCATTACGGTCATACTCGCCATGGCACCTGTTGTGACTTCATGGATTCTCTATAGTGCGAATCATGCAACGCCGATCCTCAAATATGTTGCGGTGATCGGATATAACCTCATGTACTGCTACGTTCTTTTCACGGCAGCCAATGATCTTGTTTTCACGTATGCCATCCCGATGATGATCGCATACACGCTCTATGGCGATAAGCTTCTGACCATAATAAACGGCGTTATCGTGGTGGTTGCGAATATCATTTCGATCATTATACCGTTTATGCAGGGTGACGTTTCAAAAGAAAAAGTCGTTGTTTTTGAGATCCAGGGTCTGCTCATGATCGTTATGAGCGTCTACTTCGTCTGGACATCATCACGAGATATGCTGTTCCAACGCATACGTACCGCCAGACTGTCTCTCGAGCAGCACAATACGAGTGAGCTTCTCGACGATGTGCTCACCGTATCCGGAAGGATGACTGACTCCGTGAAAAATATCACCGAGGAGATGCACACTCTGCAGGGCTCGGTACAGGATACACTTTCATCCATGGATCAGGTTAGCTCAGGCGCAAACGAGTCCGCTGATGCGGTTCAGAATCAGCTTGCAAAAACCGAAGAGATTCAGAAACATGTAGCGAGTGTCCGCGAGGCAGCAGATACCATCAGCGAGGATGTAGACGCTACTGCCGGTGAGGTTGAACAGGGTCGGATCTCCATCCATCGCATGGGTGATCTTACCGAAGAGGTTCACCGCTCGGGAAGAGATGTTCAGGCCGCTCTTTCAACCTTCCAGGAAAGCGCATCAAAGATGAACACCATCACTGAGCTCATCAACAGTGTAGCTTCTCAGACCAGTCTGCTCGCACTTAACGCCTCTATCGAGGCAGCCAGGGCAGGTGAGGCCGGCAAAGGCTTTGCGGTAGTTGCCTCCGAGATCTCGAACCTCGCAGGACAGACCACATCTGCTACTCAGGACATAAATGAGCTTATCGAGAGTATCACATCACAGCTTGATACCATCGTAAGTACCATCGATGGTCTTCTGGAGGCCGGAGAAGAAGAAAGCAAATGCGCTGAAGAAACCACGGAGAACTTTGACAGGATCGCGGAAAAGGTTAAAGAGATCACTGATCGTACTTCCGAAATGGCCAACGCAGTTAACAAGCTTTCATCTGCAAACGATGAGATCGTAAACAGCATTCAGACCATATCTGCCATTACAGAAGAGGTTAACTCTCATGCAAATGAGACCTACGCAAGCAGCGAGGCAAACCAGCAGATAGTTACACATATCAATTCTCTTGTTGATGAACTGAATAATGATGCAGAGGCTCTCAAAGCCCACAATCAGTAAAGACAATTTATTGCGTACCAAATCGCATAGGAAAACGGCTCCGGTATTATACCGAAGCCGTTTTTCATTATGCCTTTTAGTTTTCCACTGTCTTTGTAACACGTCGAATCTGTGCTGTATTACTCCATGCGGTGTAGTACTTTTTGCCACCTACTGTTTTATAGGCGCGTACTCTCGCGCGTATCCATTTGTAAGGGCCTTTGAATTTGATCGTGTGTGATACGCTCGCTTCATCAGTCTCTCCGTCATCATCACCGTTTTTGTCGCTCTTTTTCTGCCATTTGACCTCATATCCGTCTGCTCCTTCGACAGGAGTCCATGTGAGATTCATGGGTTTCTTTCCCTTTTTATCACCCTTTGCCATCTTTATACGAATGACAGGCTGCCGGTCTATAAAGAGCTGAACTACACATCTGTCCGAATACTCTTTTGAATCCTTATAATCTCCCAATCCGTCAAAAAGCTTCTTTGCTTTCTTGTAAGAATACGCACCATAATACTTCTTTCCCAGAAGATAGGAAGCTTTTTTATACATATCCTTTGAGTCTTCGTAATCTCCCAGTTTTTTGAATGCATCCACGGCATCCTCATATTTTTTATTATCCAGATACTGCATCGCCTTTTCGTAGTCCTTTTCCTTCGGATCCGGCGTAGGCTCCGGTGTCGGCGTAGGTTCTTCGGTCTCTGCGGGAGCATCCGTAGTCTCTACGGTCTCGACCTGCTCTTCTTCTCCGTCATCACCTTTATCACCCTTGATGACGCCTGTTGCAACAAGCGCTACCAAAACGATCGCGAACGCGATAAGGCACACAGCTATCGTGGCTAATATGACATTCTTCGTAGATCTGGGCTTCTCCATATGATACCTCTCCCCCCTGAAACATGTGTAAACTACTTGGACATTATAGCATATCGATCACAAACCGTCAACAATAGCCGCTTTTTCTTTTATCGAGACTTCCTTCTGCATCGGCAACATCACTCCGTTACCTTGACAAGTGGATAAGAATCATCCTCCTGACTGAAGAACTCTCCTCCGAATTTCAGATACATCTTGTCAACTAAATCTCCATCGCATATATATGAGAAGTGGTATATTCCGGGTTCTCCGACCTTAAAGTCTCTGAAATAGAAAGATTTTCCTCCTTGTGTTTCCCTATAGTAAAAAGGCATAAAATCCGACCGTGCATCTTTAACAAACTCAGGTCTGTTATACTGATAGTACAAATTGGTATCATAGAGATGCCCATCCTCTTCCTCATAGAATTGCATATACGGAAACTCGGATCCAAAATCAGATGCTTTCATCGTCACATTTACAGCCTTGAGCTGAATATTCTCTTTGTCGACAACCTTGCTTTCCGGTTCAAGTATTCCATTACCTTCTTCAACTCTCTCACGTGTATAGATGGACAGTTTTCCGCCCTTCCCCCACAACTCCGGGATGTTCTCACACAACTGTTTTGAGTTAAAATCAGATCTTTTCAGCATAGCCATTTTATCAGATACTTCAATATCGAGTACTTCAAACGTTCCACTTGGTGTCTTTATCGGTTCCCCAACACGATATACTGGCGCTTTTACTTCAATCTCGGATGTGCTTGAATGTCTGATTTCATATGCGCTCTTATACCTGCTGAGCAGCATAAACCCGCTGGCAGCATTTTCACTACATTCCGTCACATAAAGCTTTCCTGCAAGTCGAATCACTTCATCTGTCCCAAGCCCCTGCATTCCACATAGGTTGACTATGTAACCGTATTCTTCATAGAAAATGAACAGATTGATGGTATAACGTGAATCATAGTCGTATTCATATGCTGTGCCGCTGACAGTATCTGCCGTCGTCAGCAATGCCTTGTGGCCATCTATCAACAATTCCTTCATCGCGGACTGATTGTTCAGGTTAAAAACATCTTGTTTATCCGTATCTACTCTATACACCCTATAGAAAAAGTCCTTACATATGTTGCTTCTTTTCTTATTATGGTTAAAATGATACTCATAGGAAATATAGTCGATTTCGGATATATCTACAACCTCCAGTGAGTATTCCTTTCCAAAATCTGCATCTACACGGATGAACTTGTTTTTTTTATCACTGTCGGAATTGCTGTCTCCGTTTGCTGCAGTACCTGACACAACTGGCGAGGAGGATAAACCGGCCTTCTTAGGATTATCCAGATGAACAGATACTTGATATCCGTTACGATCCACAGATGCCTTAAAAAACAAATTGCCGGCTGCATAAACAGCTGTTGGTATCAGCAGAACTGCCACTAAGACTCCGGCCGCGACCGCCACCTGCCACCTTAATCTGAATCGGTTAACCCGTCTAAAAGGTGACGCTCCGGATGTGATCGTATCCTGAATACGTTTCCTTGATTCATCAGATATGGATATGCTCTCATATCCGGTTTTAATTCTATTCTCATTCATTTTTTCTCACTCCCCTCATCATTCAATGCTTCTTTGAGAAGTCCTCGTGCTTTTTGTAACCATGTCCGAATCGTCGATTCCGATTTATGGAGAAAAGTAGCAATCTCACGACTGTCATATCCTTCATAGTAATACATATACACAGCAGTCTTATACTTTGCAGGCAATTTCAATATCATCTCCATCAGTTCTGTTGATGTCGTATCATCTTCCCTGCCTAGCTCCGTATGCTTCTCGATATTTTCCCGACGACGCCACCAATGCTTCAATACATCTTTACACCGATTTGAAGCGGTAAGGATAAGCCAGCCCTTGAGATGTCTTTCGCTTTCAAATGTTTTATCTGATCGATACAGCTTCAAAAATGTGTCCTGAACAATATCCTCCGCATCCGGCATATTCTTCATATAGGAATAACACAGCCTGAAGATGTCATTTACATAGTTTTCGTAGGCACAAGCGAACTGCTCATTCTTGCTTGTTTCTGACAATGTGCACACTATCATATCCTCCATTTGGATTTCCCCCTTACACTATAAATACGATTGTAGCTGAAAAAATGTCGAGACAAAAAAATAACACGATTAAAATGAGGGGCTACACAACCGTAGCCCCTCATTTTTGCGATGAATAGTCCCTACAGTATTTCCGCTCAATGTGCTGTCCAATGTTCGTTTCCTGCGCACATTACACCTCATAACATTTGGTGACCACCTGACACTTCCCGTCTTTAACTTTGATCAAAAACGGCAGTCCGAAACAGGTCGGCTCACAGTAGTGCGGAGCATCTTTCATCTCGTGGTCGCGGATTTTTAATTCCTTTTTCACATACCGACGGAATTGCTTGGATGTAACCCTCGATAAAAGCTCGAGACCATCCGAACCGTATTTCCCGTTATAAATATTGTACTTTGTATCCGACGTAAGTGACACGCTCATCTCCGGACCTACACCTCTCAAGCCCACTATGATGCTGTCATCGGGCTCCTCCCCCTCTTTTTCAACATATATGTCTTCCTTCGCTACCGCATTATGGAAGGTCAGCCTGTCCCCGGACAAGTCCGTCACCATGACCGACTCACGGTATTCATCTTTAAAAATATACCCGTAAGTATATTCTTTTTTATTAAACGCGGGATCCGGATCGGTTTCAACATCCTTTCCGCCGTATTCATAGAACAAAAGATCAGTCAGTCTGCCATTGCCGCATCCAAACGCGTCCTCAGTATTTATCACGGTATAGAACTTCGCACCGGCTTTATTATAGTACCACGCTCTGTCGAATTTGAAATAAGTATCCTCCATGTCATCATCCGAATCCGTGCTTGTCAGATCAGCTATTTTTCCGTAAACAAAATGCTTGAACTCATCGATCTGATCTGCCAGGTTATCCACATATTCATGCTTGGTCAGGGTGTTATCATCCACATCAAACACATACAGCACTCCCTTGTTTTTGTTGCTCAGGTAAACTTTATCTCCGTTTGCGGTCGCATATATTTCCGTGTAGTTATCTCCCTGTGTTGCCTCACAGCCTATCGCTTTTCTATCCAGAGTTCTGTACATCCTGTGTTCTTTTTTATCATAGACAAAAATGCCCTTATAGCAGGTCACGATAAGTCGATCCTCGTCTACAAAAATGATCTCCGGCATATCAGATCCCCATGGATCTTTTTCCGTTACCTCAACTTCCGTGACCGGGACGAGCTGTCCTGTCTCTGTCAGAAACGGATTTACGTTTTCATTTACAAACGCCGTTTCCTCACTGAAAACTGCGTTATTCTCGCGGTATTCCCCTGCGATTCCATCATATGAAGTGTAATAAACCGTACGTTCATTGGTCTTAAATATCGGAGAAAAACCGTCGTTATTGGCGGTGATCATCATCTCATTTCCTTTATGATCCAACAACACACGGAGCTTCCCCTCACTATCCACAGAATAGAATCGGTATTCATAGTAGTTGCTGCTTAGACGATTTCCAAGCGCGAAATCATAAAGTCCGTCTTTATTGTAATCAGTCACGCCGAGTTCAAAATCTTTGTAGAAATAATTTGTACGATTTCCCATTATCTCATAAAGGGCACTGTCTCTACGCTCATTACCCTGATATACATCAATGTAATACTCTCCCTCATACATTCCATCGAGGGGAGAAATGTTTTCAACAACCTTCTTTGCATCTCCTGAGTAGATGTAAACCGTAAAGTCTCCTACATCCTGCTTACAAAAATACTCCTCCGGCGGTGGCACCTGCTCGAGTTCTGCCACTCTCGTGTCCTCCTCCGCTGCCGCCTCCGACACTGCCTGTCCGCTCGCAGTCACTGATTCCGCACCCGGTGTCACGTTATTTTTATCTGGCCCTTCTGATGCTCCACAGCCGGCAAGCATGACGAGCGAACTCAGGATCATCACTATACAAGCCACCCCAAAGGTTATGGTTATTCTTTTTTCATATGATGTCATTTTCATGGTTTCCTCCTTGTTTTTGGGAAAGCAGATACCTGTTTTTTCTTACCTGTCTTAAAATCAAACATCCACACACTATAATCTCCTTTGCGTTTCGCAGAATAATACATCTTATGACCTGATATAGCAATCTTACGGAAATACGAGGCCTTCAGGCATCGCTCACAATCTCCTGTCTTCCTATCATAAATTTTTACCTCATTTGTGTCCCCGTCTTTGATAACGATGATATCATCATCTGCATACGGTATTTCAACCATGGTATATAGCCCTCCGTAGATCGATGTTTCTATATCATAAGTATCACCATTAAACGGTGTATATAAAAGAGAAAAATCCGGCTCGTCAATGCCGTTTTTACAGACAAGCGGCACTGCATAAACCAGCTCAGCGCCGTCAGATTTTTCATCCATGAAATCCTGCTTATAGAAGAGTTCTTCATTATTCACATAAATCAGTTCATTGTTTTCTTTCCACGGTATCTCGCGTATGTATTCCCCATTCAACGAATACTGTACATAATATCCATCTTCTGTTTGAATAAACACAGTCCTGTCATTTGCATTCTTATAATTTGCATTTGGATTAACCCAACGTCCATCAGTTTTGTATGAGATGTGATTTACAAGCTCATCAAAGCCTGATACTTTAAACAAGGTATTTGACAAAGTATCATAACATACGACGCAACTCTCCACCCCGTCTCGAAGTTCAATATACAGTTTGTTATCACAAGATACCATCTCCCTGACAGCATCTTTACTTGCGATCACTTTTCCCGCTGCTTTTTCAAGTTCCTTCTTTCCAAACATTCTGCGCCAGGCAGGATTATCTTTTTCGCAAGCATAGATATCACAGAAGCTTCCATCTTCTCCTTTTATGCCGGACGCATATACTTGAGAGTCGTCTTGCGCACAAACATCTCGCACATAATACTCACTCTCACAAGGAATAAACTCCTGGGTGCCCAGTTTGTGAATAAACTTTTTCCCAACATATAGAGATTCATCCTTATGATAAATCGCATACATTTTTCCGTCAGATGCCCTCCATGGTTCGTAGTTTCTGTCAAAACAATACTCCGTGATATCCGTTCTGGCACCGGTATCCATATCACATTCATAGTAGGTATCTGTCTCGCCCGTCGACGGTCCATTATACTCCGCATCATTATAAATGATGATCATATTATCCAGTCTGGACAGAACCGATGTGTGGACTTCATGCCGGTAGCTGTTTTCCACATTCCAAAACCAAGTAAACTGGTACATCCATTCCGTATGGATTATTTCTTCATCTCCATCTCTTGACAACGGCACCCTGTAATAGTATTCCTTACTTCCGGTCGAACGATGGATCGCAAAAACAAGCATTTCATCATCAACATACCTTAAATCTACATCTTCAAGATGCGATGCGTCTATCCCCGGGAGGTCGTCCAGCTTCATCTTTTTAACTACATGGCGGTCCATGTCAGCCTGTATCAGATATGGGCTGTCATCCCTCATACCCTCTTCATAGTCCTCTTCATTTTCGTATTGTCGCGTATAGAAACCATCCTCGTCCTTTTTCAGGATCATGTTTTTGGTTCCGATATAGTAAAAATGTTCCGAATTGGTCTGAAACTCTGCTTCATCATGTAGAACGTGGCGGGTTTCATGATCCATCGGAATCTCCAGATGCTTTTGTACCTTTGGCAGCTTAAGCTCAGAGCCTTCCACGGGCTTACCTATCGTCACCTCGTTTTTCGGCGTTTCAATCAGTTCCGAACGCGTCTCTTCGGCGTTTTCTTTCTCCTTTTCCATCTGATCGAATATGTCAGGCTTGGCAACATCACCGCATCCGGTCACCAGGAGAACAATGGCACAGAGCATCAACGCTATGATTCTATTTCTTTTTATACCTCGCATCTCGATAGCTCCTTATTCTTGCAGACGATCACACAGACCATAGTTTTTATTTATTATAACCCTGTCATATCAATTTGAATATGCGAGTTCTTTAGTTTGCTGTTTCGAATCAGCCCGGCCATATAGATGGGCAGATAGGCTATCCTTTCATCTACTTCAACGTTGGAGTTTGACAAAACAATAGCCTTTGATATATATGGCTCCTCTCTTTGCATGATATGGTTTAGGGCTCGATGGCTCCGATACTTTTTCCCGGATTTAACCTCTATAGGAATGCATGCGCCATCACATTCTACAATAAAATCTACCTCACCCAGTTTAGAATCCTTGTAATAATATGGAGTAGTCCCTGCTGATTCAAGAAGCACTGCTACCGCGTTTTCAAACATAGCACCATAGTTTATATCTTTTTCATGATTCAAAATCTTTAGTTTTACCTCGTCCGAATAATACGATGTCAACAGCCCCACATCGTTCATAAATAGTTTAAACAAGTTGCTTGTCTTACTCTGAAGGAATGGTACCGTTGTTTCCGCAACTCCATACACGGGTATCGCGACCCCGGCGTCTTTCAACCACAAAAAACTGTTTTCATATCTATCAAATTTAAATTGTTTATCTAAATCCGAAAACACGAATCGCTTGTTCTGCATGTTTAATTCACTCGGAATCAAATCATAGATCGTGACCAGCTTCAGTCTTTTTTCTTTTTCATACTTTGTAAAATCTCTTTTATAAAGATTAACTATATCTTTATGAACAACTGAAACATCACTCAGATCATGCGTTTCTACATACGACTGAACAGCCTGCGGCATACCGCCAATTATCAAGTATAAATGAAATAGATCAATCAATTTGTCGTGAATAAAACCATCAACGGGTTCCTTCTTCTCAAAGCACTCGATAATCTGGTTCCAGGTGTCCGCATGTCCACCGAGCGCCATCAGGAATTCTTCAAAATCAAGCGGATACATCGTTGTTTCATGCAAATATCCCACCGGTGCAGAACGAAAACTGTTCAATTCTATCCCAAGAAGGGATCCCGAAAATACATACGTATACTTGTTTTCATCAATAAGGAATTTCATCAGCGTAAGTGCATCGTCTGCCTCCTGTATCTCATCAAAAAACAAAATGCTGCTTTCGGGAATGGCTTTTCCCGCAATGAGTTGAAGCTTTTGAATAAAATCCGATGCATCCTTGGCACCATCAAATAATTTACATACTTCCTGCTGCTCAATTAAGTTGAACTCGAAAAATGGCCTGCCGGTTTCCTCAGATATCTTGCGGATCAAGAATGTTTTCCCGACCTGTCGGGCTCCGTCAACCAGAAGAGCCTGTTTTTTCTGCGAAATATACTCCTTCAGTTCACCTTCGTGTTTTCTTGCAAGCATACTAATCCCTCCATCAATTACCTCATTTATAGCTGCATGCCTGCATTATACCAATTTTCGTCGTTTTTGTCAAATTTTGCCCGATTTTCGCGCATATATTCTGGCATTTTTGCCCGATTTTCGCGCATATGTTCATTTGTGCAGTAAACTTTTTCAATTCATCGTTTTCTTGGTTTTCAACAAATCAAATCTCCTTAATAAATATAGGAATTACAATTTGCATAATTATCATAACAAAGCATGCACATATTAAATACTCTTTTTTATTTTTCACGTGTTTGAGAATTATAAACTCCATAACAACCGTGATAGTCAACATGCTAATAATGATGAATATTCCCAGCGGAAGCCCAATATAGTATTCGTCATCTTCATGGTCTGAGAGCAAAATCCACGCAAACATATTACATCCCGAAAGAACGCTCCCAAAAACAGTATGAAAAACAATATTGGCAATCATCGTTATTTTTTTATCCACTTTAATCCACCTTATTATTGTAAGACCTTTCATGCACACTCATCTTTGAATTCCTCCCTTTAACTGATATTCTGCGCCGTGCTCCACGTATCTTCTTTTTCATAACCTATCCACCTCCCTCATAGATGCAAAACATCCCCTCATATAGTATAACAATCGAGAAGGTCAACTCCCTACAACTTTATTCAAAAATCTATCCCTCTATATATATAAACGATCCTGCGGGACATTTGGGGACAAAAAAGGGGCTACATCACCATAGCCCCCTCTTTCGCAAGTTCTATTTTGCGGCTTTCCATTTACCGAGCCAGGCTTGATGACCCTGAGTACGTACTTGAAAACTCACTGGTTTTCCATGTGCCGTAAAAATCAAGAACATTTTTATCATCCTTGGCTGACTGATAGGTATATTTGTTCTTACCGTCCTTTATCTTGATTCGATAACCGGATGCAACCTTCTTTGTGCTCTTGATAATACCTTTTCTTTCATAGACATACTTTTTCTTTTTCGTATCGTACATGTATCTCTTTGCGTATTTCTTTGTAAACACCACATACCAATTAGGTCCGCCCTCACCACACGATGCAGAATACCACTTTCCCTTCAGGAACTTGACCGCAGCATTACTTGCCTTTCCATTTGAGTCGGTTGCACTCGATGCTGAAGATTTGCTCTTCTCTACCGTCGCCTTGTCATATGCTATATACTGCTTGAACGAGACCTTGATCTCATCCGTTGCGGCATCCTGCTGCGTATCTACGTTGGAGTCTCTTCCATCCGCTGCCATCATCAGCCCTGTTTTTCCGATCGCTTCAGATGCGGGAAGAGTTACTCCTGCAAGCGATCCTCCGATCAGTGCCCCTGCTAATCCAAGTGTGATAATACCGTGTGTTTTCACTTTCATAGTCAATACCTCCTCTGTTTAATTCTTTGTATTCTTGGTTTTTATCAAATCAAGTTTTCGTATCCCGGTTAAAAACACTTGAGCTTTCCCCCGTAGTTGAATGCTCCAAATGAAAAAGCCAAACCCCTACAACATTTCTCGAGATTATGTCCCTCTATTTGTTCTCACGCAATTGTATCCACACGATCAGAATAACCAATTTTGATAAGCTTATCAATTAATCCGGATGCTGCCTGCATCTTTATATTCATAATGTTGCTTAATCCTCTTCCGGACTCAACAGCAGAAACAACAGGCTTTATTAGTGAGTTATAGCTGTCCAAAGCTGCCGCTCTTTCAGCCTTATTCGTAAGGTTCGCATTTTCAAATGTATCCGTGATTTCTTTAATCAAAGAATTGTCCGATGCCGAGTTACTCATCCAGAAGGATGCTTTTTCAAGATCCCGCTCTCTGCTTTCGATATGAGACTGAAGTGCATCTTTTAAATCTTTATTATTTGTTTTAGCATACTCTTCACGCAAATCATCTAAACTCTTCTGTGTCTGACTGATCAGATTATCCGTACATACAAAATTTCCGTAATACTTATAATACCCGTGAGAAAACAGTTTTTCAGATTGGTTATTGGAAATCCATTGATTAGTATGGCTGATCGCTTTTTCTATGTACTTATCGACAACACCATTCACTACCTCTGCCTGTTCTTCCGTGAGAAAGTCCTCAGAGTATTTTTTAATGGCAGACTTTGTGATGGCCATCCTTGCATAGTCGTCGTAGTCTAAACAGTCTTTGAAGTTGTTTACAAACAATCTGTTGGGCTGAAGTCCCTCCAGAACCATCTCCCCAATCCTTTTCACGTCGTCTTTTGAAAAGGTAACGCTCTTGTTCTCTTCATTGACAGCCTTAAAAACAATATCCTTGTCGCTGTTTATCCCATCGGCTACCGGATCACATACCCTGATAAACATATCCTCTGCATTAGTACGGACTGTATTTTCTCTTGCAATACGTTGTCTTTCAACAGATGCTTCCTGCTCTGGAGTTAACGGTGGTTTTGTCAGTAGGTTTCGTTCCGCCGAAAAGCTTTCTTTAATGCTGTTAACAGTAGTTGCCAAATCATAGTTGTGTGTGATCTTCATTGACATCGCCTCCATTTCTCCGTGAAAAACGTAAATGCACTTCCATGTGCTACTCTATTCTGCCTGATATATATCGTCAGTATAGCAATATCATTATACCACACAGAGCTGGACTTCTGAGGTTTTTACGAAAATACCCACTTATTTTCGAATTTAACCACACATCCTCCCGGATATACCTTGTTTTCTCATGTCAATATGCTATAATAAGAACATATTACCAGAAAACCACACCGGAGGTCAAGCGAGATGATTAACATTGTAATCTGTGATGACGACCCTTCCTTTATCACGTCCTTTTCTGCGCAGCTGTCCGGGGTGCTTGACAAACTCCATGTAGAATTTAAACTGTCCGCCCTGCATAAAATTTCAAATCTCTACAATGAACTCTCAGAAGGTATGTATTATGATATCATTTTTCTTGACATCGAGTTCTTTTTAGAGGATAAGAGCGGAATTGATCTTTCACGATATCTGCGTGACAACCTCCGGATCGATTCAACCAGTATTGTCTTTGTTTCTTCAAAGAAATCCTACGCCATGAGTCTCTTTGAGAGTCAACCGCTTGATTTCCTGGTCAAACCGGTAGACGATGAGAAGTTGGAAAACACGATCAAACGATTCCAGCGGATAAATAATGTCCTATCTAAGTGCTTCTCGTTTTCACACTACGGAAAAGAAATCAAACTCCCCCTGTCATCGATAATGTATTTCCAATCCGCGGATCACAAACTCATCATACATTGCGCAGAGGGAAAGACATATGAATACTCCGGGAAACTCTCCGTAGTAAATGATCAGCTGAAGGAAAACTACTTCTTCTCTCCCCACAAATCCTATCTCGTAAACTACTACGCAGTGAGCGGATGGGGAGCTGCTGATCTGACACTTTACGATAATACGATCATCCCAATCAGCCGCAGCCATAAAGAAAACGTACAAAAAATCCAGTTTGACAGAGAGGTGTTGCTATGACATCAACTGCACACATAATAATCTATTTAGCATCAAATACACTACGAGTTTTCAGTTGTTATTTGTTTTTTGAGTCTCTTCTCTTTGACAAAAAAATAAAAGCAAAAATTCCTTGCTTCATCATTTTTTATATTCTAAACTCGTCGTTTCAGGTTCTGTTTTCCATACCATTGATCAACATTCTGGTAAACCTTATCGGGTTATTTGCACTCACATGTTTATATTCCGCTTCCATAAAGCATCGAATCGTCTCCATTGTTTTTCTGTATACGATAGCTGTCTTTTCTGAAACCATTGTTCTCGCATTCACTCATTTTACATCCTTCTCCATATTTAGAAAAGCAAGCTATAACTCAATGTTTGGAACAGCATGTATGTCAATCATCTTTTTTATTCTTGTCATTTTGTTTAGGCGCTGGTCTGAGCGTCGGCAGGGCATCCTCATCCCTCTTTCCTATACATTATCCATCCTTGTTATTCCTATGTCCTTTATTGTAATAACAATTTTTCTTGTGGTATATGTTCCCATTGCAGAATGGCAGTTTTCCGTTATTGTAACTCTTTTGTTTATCATTTCCATTGGAGCATACACTCTATATGATCGCCAGATTGCATTCTTTCAGAATCAGAATGATTTACGAATCCTCGAAGCTCAAAATAGATATTACAGAACACAGCTGGATATCATTAGGGAGAATAACGAGACCATCAAGCGGATTGAGCACGATCTGAAGAATCACTTGCTGACCATTCAATCTCTCTCGGACAAGGAGAATTCCATAAAAGCACATGATTATATCGATCACCTGAAAAATGATCTGTTCCAGATCGATCAGAGATTTGATACGGATAATCCGGTGATTGACGGCATCCTCAATATGAAAGCATCCGCCGCCAAAGAGAACGGAACACCGATCCACGCCGACCTGCAGCTGCCGGCCAACTGCTCACTTGATGACTTCGACGCGACTATCCTCCTCGGTAATATGCTTGACAACGCGATCGAGAACTCATCCGGGGACATATCCCTCACCATTCGGTATTCAAAAGGTCGACTGTTCATCACCTGCTCCAATCCGTTTTCCGGAAAGAGAAAACGCTCGGGTAGCGTCTTTTTATCCACGAAAGATAATCCGTCCATCCACGGATACGGGTACAAAAACATGCTCCGTGTCGCTGAAAAATACGAGGGGAGCATCGTATGCGACGACGCAGATGGTGTTTTCAAAATAAGCGTCATGCTGATGTTGCCTTCTAAACCATGATTTTTTTCCACAAATGATACTTAATATATCTTCCCAGATTCAGGTTACACTCATTTTCACAGGTTACACTAGAAAAAACACATAATCGATATGTGTTCGTTTCAGGATAATCAAAATTGCACTTGACTTTCGTGCTAATATCGATTACAATATAAGCACGAAAGGACGGTAGTCATATGATTGATGTGAAGGAACTACTAAAGGAATATGAATATGTTACACCGGAAATTGCCGAAA
>CAMVOY010000020.1 GCA_947169235.1 uncultured Lachnospiraceae bacterium
TGGATATAGAAAGCACCTGATTAACGGAGTCATTTACCGTCTTGGGTAAACGGTAAGAACTCCTGGCTGCTTTCTGGATGGCTTTGGCTACAGCATCCGGATCAGGGAAGCGGTTCTTCCCCTTTTCCATAATGAAGGCTGTAAGCTCTTGTAAGTCCATCGAGGCCAATGCTTCTGCGGATTCAAACTCTTCGTAGACAGCTAAGGCAGTAGTGCTGAAGGTATCGTGAAATACCTTCTCCTGCGTCATAGTAGAATACTTCTTGAACAGGACATTGATGAATCGCTGTTTTTCCTTAACGAGGTTCTGGACGGCGAAGAAACGTGCCCTTGTGAGGTTCTGAAGGGCTTTATAACGGTAATCGCTTTGATAGACCTCTTTGTTGATTCTACCGAAACGCAGGCAGTCAGCAATGACATAGGAGTCCACATAGTCGTTCTTGGGCAGGTCATTATACGCTTCCTTGAAGTTTTTGACCTGCTTCGGATTGAGGACATGGATTTTCCTGTCATAGGGAACCAGAGAGGCATCTTCCCTTAAGAAATACACGAGGTTGTCACCATAAACGGAAGTGGCTTCGAGACCAATGATTACCGTGTCGAGGGAAAGAGATGTAATCGCTGACAAGATACGTTTTACCAACTGAGCGGATCCATCGTGAGAGTTTGCTACAGAAAAGTTACTGTGCTTGCTGCCATCTGGAAGCATCAGGTATACGACATTGGATTTGCTGCTCACATCAATACCGACGTAAAGTGGGTTCATGTTATCACCTTCTTTCTATGTTGGATTTGAGTGTTCAATCGGCTTGGTAAAACCCATGATCACGGAGCATCGACACCCTCGCATATAAGAATCCAGCCTAAGATGGACTGATGCGAACCCCACTGCTAAGAGGCAATCCATGAACTTAAGCAAACAGCCAGCTGGTTTGAAGCTAACATCCGTGTCAGGGGAACAGACTTTTTATGAAGCAACCATTACTGGTTCAACAGGGGAAATCAGAACTATTACCTGATTGACACTAAGGAACAATTATACCATGGGTTTTACTAAGCCTATTGAACAAAAAATTATTAAGTTATCAAGGTACATTTTGTGTATCTAAAAAATATTATACGAGGGGAAAACGAAGTGAAGGACGACAAGATAATTGATGAGGTTTTAGATAATTTCAAACTTCTCGCAAAGGTGCCGAGAAAGTCAGGACATGAGAAGGCTGTCAGTGATATGCTTAAAGGATGGGCCGAGGAACGTGGGTTCAAGGTTAAGCAGAACAAAGCATATGATCTGATCATCGATGTGCCCGCGGCTGACGGACTCGAGAATGCACCGCTGATCGCTCTTCAGGCACATATGGATATGGTCTGTGTGGCGAAGGAAGGCAAGAAGTTTGATTTTTTGAAAGATCCGATCAGGCCTGTTATCGACTGGAAAACCAACACGATGAAGGCTGACGGTACGACTCTGGGCGCGGATGACGGGATCGGTGTCGCCATCATCATGGGGATCATGGATGGAAAGATGCCACATGGTCCGGTGCGTGCTATTTTTACGACGAATGAAGAGGTCGGTATGGATGGGGCGCTCGCCCTCAAAAAAGAAGACTTGGACGGCGTGAAATACCTGATAAACATCGACAGCGAGGAGAGTGATACGGTCGTTATCAGTTCGGCTGCGGATGCGATATTGTCGGTGAAGGCGAAGCCGAAAATGAAAAAGTCGCAGTACAAGCATGCTCTAAAGATAACTCTCGCAGGTCTGCACGGAGGACATTCGGGGACTGATATAGAGAAAGGCTTTTGTAACGCAAATATCGCTATGGCGGAGATCCTCAAGAATCTGAAGAGTCGAGCAAAGTTCGAACTTGTATACATGCGTGGCGGAAGCGCGGACAACGCGATATGCCAGAAGGCTGAGGCGTTAATACAGGTCAGAAAAAAGGATGTAGACAGAGTAAGACATTTCATCGAAAAACAGAAAAAATATATATCAGAGAATTATAAAGAAAAAAGCTCAAATATCGAGCTGTATACGTCTCGTGAGACGGTATCAAAAAAGGTTTTTGATAAGGCAACCACAAAG
This sequence comes from uncultured Lachnospiraceae bacterium, assembly GCA_947169235.1. Classification (GTDB taxonomy): domain Bacteria; phylum Bacillota; class Clostridia; order Lachnospirales; family Lachnospiraceae; genus Eubacterium_F. The sequence goes on from CAMVOY010000020.1 coordinate 2,087, forward strand.
AATATCATAAAGTACATCCGTAAATGCGTTAACGGCGTATACACGATGTCTGAGGAGATAGAGGGACTGGTTGAGAGTTCATCGAATCTCGGGATCATGAGTATCGATGAAAAGGGGATCGAGATCCGCCATCAGTCGAGGAGTTCAGCGCCTGACAAGCTGACTGAGCTTGTCGGTAAGCAGAAAAAGCTCGCGAAACAGTGTAAGCTGTCCTTGGAAAAGGAGAGGGGCTCGAAGGCCTGGCCGATAAAACCTGACAGCGTTCTCGTAAAAAAACTCCGTGAAGTATACAGGGATCAGAACGGGCGCAAGATGAAAGCACTCGCGATCCATGCAGGGCTTGAGTGCGGAGTGTTCGCCGATCTGAAAAAAGACTTAGACATCGCAAGCATCGGACCCGATGTCATCGGAGCGCATTCGCCTGACGAGACGCTGATGATCGATTCGATTCCGAAGATATGGAATTTACTTGAGGGAGTTCTAAAAGCATTAGATTGATTTGAGTTTGGTGAAAAAGCAGCGGAGCGTTCCGCTGCTTTTTATATGTTGGTTTGTGTTGGTTCGGTTTTTTTTTGAAATGGGGAAATCACGGGATCATCGGTACCAAGCGTAAGCCTTCCTGCTCATCGAATCCGAAGATAAGGTTCATGTTCTGTACGGCCTGGCCGGCTGCACCCTTGGTGATGTTGTCCATGGCGCCCATCATGATAACTCGGCCGGTACGCTCGTCGAATCTGATATTAACATCTACGTAGTTGCTTCCCTCGACCCATTTGGTCTCAGGCGGAGTGACATCGTCTAAAACTCTTACGAAATACTCATCCTTATAATCCTCGTAGTATGCATTTTTAAGCTCATCTGCTGTATGATCACCAACCACATTTGCATATGCGGTGATGAGGATACCTCTATTCATCGGGATCAGATGCGGAGTAAAGTTAAGCGTTACATCCTCACCTGATATATAAGACAGCTGATCCTCAATCTCAGGAGTGTGGCGATGAGTCGCAACTGCATAAGCCTTTACGTTCTCATTTACCTCACAGAAGAGGTTTTGGACTTTGGCTCCACGACCTGCGCCCGAGGTCCCCGACTTGGCGTCGATGATAAGAGTCTTCGTATCGATCCAACCACGCTTAGCAAGTGGTGCGATGGAAAGCGTGGAGCAAGTAGGATAGCAGCCCGGATTTGCGATAAGACGGGCTTTTTTGATATCCTCACGGTTGATCTCACACAGTCCGTACACAGCCTCAGCCACCAGCTCAGGACTTTTGTGCTCGATGCCATACCATTTTTCGTACTTTGCGACATCCTTTATGCGGTAGTCGGCGGAAAGGTCAACAACTTTACATTTTTCAAGGATGGACTCGGTAAGGATCCCTGCGAGGTAGCCCTGCGGAGTGGCAGTGAAGATAACATCTACCTCATCGGCGAGTTTGTCGAGGTCATCGCCCTTGCAGATATCAGGGACGAGCTTTGTAAAGTTACCGAATACTGATGCGAATTTCTGATCCACGTATGATCTGGAGCCATACCAGGCGATCTCAACTTCTTTATGGTTTAGAAGGATACGAACCAGCTCCTGACCTGCGTAGCCTGTCGCTCCTATGATTCCTGCTTTTATCATGATCTTCCTCCTTTTCGATATTATTCTGCTATTATACACAATTTGATCGTCAGATTCAAGTGAAAATAAGGTTTTTTGACATTTTTACTTGCATAAATGAAGCTAAAAGGGTATACTATATTGCATGTACATGCGTGCATACATTACTATAAGAAATCGGAGGAACATATAATGAAGGAAAAAGTTATACTTGCATACTCGGGAGGTCTCGATACAACAGCGATCATTCCGTGGTTAAAGGAGAATTTTGACTATGAAGTCATCTGTGTCTGCATCGACTGTGGACAGGAGGAGGAGCTCGACGGACTCGAGGAGCGTGCAAAGAGCTGTGGCGCTGCAAAGCTGTACATCGAGGATGTCGTTGATGAGCTCTGCGAAGACTTCATCATGCCGTGTGTAAAGGCACACGCTGTCTATGAGAATAAGTATCTGCTTGGAACATCGATGGCGAGACCGCTTATCGCAAAGCGTCTTGTGGAGATCGCTCGTAAAGAGGGAGCTTCAGCTATCTGCCATGGTGCGACAGGTAAAGGAAATGACCAGATCCGTTTCGAGCTCGGCATCAAGGCTCTGGCTCCGGATCTGAAGATCATCGCAGCATGGAGATCTGACAAGTGGACTATGGACTCTCGTGAGTCTGAGATCGAGTACTGTCGTGAACATGGTATCACGCTGCCGTTCAGCGCAGATTCGAGCTACAGCCGTGACCGTAATATCTGGCACATCTCGCATGAGGGACTCGAGCTCGAGGATCCGGCGAATGCTCCGAACTTTGATCACCTGCTCGTACTCGGTGTGTCACCGGAGAAGGCTCCTGATGAGGGCGAGATCGTTACGATGACATTTGAGAAGGGTGTTCCGACATCCATCAATGGCAAAAAGATGAAGGTTGCCGATATTATCAGAGAGCTCAACAAGCTCGGTGGAAAGCATGGTATCGGAATCGTGGATATCGTAGAGAACCGCGTGGTAGGTATGAAGAGCCGCGGTGTGTATGAGACACCGGGTGGAACCATCCTTTACGAGGCACATCAGCAGCTCGAGGAGCTGATCCTCGACCGTGAGACTACCGAACTCAAGCTCGATATGGGCAACAAGCTTGCACAGATCACATACGAGGGCAAGTGGTTCAGCCCGCTTCGTGAGGCTGTTTGTGCTTTCATCGACAAGACTCAGGAGTATGTGACAGGAGAGGTTAAGTTTAAGCTTTACAAGGGTAACATCATCAAGCAGGGAACCACTTCACCGTACAGCCTGTATGATGAGGATATCGCTTCGTTTACGACAGGAGATCTGTATGATCATCATGACGCGGAGGGATTCATCAATCTGTTCGGGTTGTCAACAAAAGTACGTGCGCTCAAATTGAACAACAAGAAATAATCCGGGACTGCTTTCTTTCGCACGTTCCATCTCAGGGAGCGCTCACGGACACTGCGTGTCCTGCGCTACCGTGAACTCCCTTCGATAGAAGTGCGAAACGCATGTCCCTACATTCTTAGAGGAAGTATGCTTATGGTAGAGCAGGGTTTAGAGGTTTTTGAAAACATCGAACCGATTGATGGTGGGGTGACCGCGGCAAAGGGGTTCCAAGCATCATCAGTGGCGGCCGGGATTAAGTATAAGGGCAGAGAGGATATGGCGCTTGTTTACAGCGAATACCCTTGTACTTTAGGTGCGACTTTTACGCAGAATGTGTTTGCTGCGGCGCCGGTTCTTTATGACAGAGAGATCCTGAAAAACGGTAATCCTATCCATGCGGTGGTTCTGAATACCGGAATCGCGAACGCAGGGACGGGGCTTAGAGGTAAAGAGACCAACCTGTTTATGGCGGCCGAGATGGCCAGAGAGCTCGGGGTGAAGCCTGATGAGGTGCTCACCTGCTCGACCGGTGTTATAGGATTTCAGCTCAGTGAAGAGCCAATCTATGAGGGCGTAAAGAAGCTGAAAGAAAGACTTAACGACAGCAGAGAGAATGCGTTTAAGGCTGCCATGGCGATCATGACCACAGATACTGTTCAGAAGGAGGCTGCCTGCAGCTTTACTGTTGACGGAAAGACGGTTACAGTTGGTGGTATGACAAAGGGTTCCGGCATGATCCATCCCGATATGGCAACGATGCTTTCTGTAACGACTACCGATGCACAGATCGATCAGTATGTGCTTCAGGAGCTCGTAAAGGAGTCTGTTGATGACAGCTTCAATATGATATCCGTTGACAGAGATACATCCACGAATGATACCTACATCGTGATGGCGAACGGGAGATCCGGAGTAAAGATTGAAAGAGATACAAAAGCTTATGAGCTTTTCCGCGAGGCTTTACGATATGTTTGTATAACACTTGCAAAAAAAATGGCCGCTGACGGCGAGGGAGCTACGCGCATGCTCGAGGTCATCGTGACCGGAGCAAAGACTCACGAGGATGCGAGAAAACTCGCAAGGAGCGTAACTGCTTCCAATCTCGTAAAGGCTATGGTCTATGGTGCGGACGCGAACAGCGGACGAATACTGGATGCTTTGGGATATGCAGGAGTTGATTTTGACCCTGATGTCGTCGACGTGACATTTTTGCATGAAGACGATATGATGCTTATAGTTCAGGACGGTGTCGTTATGAAGATTGATGAGGACAAGGCGACCGAGTGGATGAAGCAGCCTGTCGTGACATTTTTGTGCGAGCTGAAGCAGGGACGCGAGGGCGCGACGGCGTGGGGATGTGACCTCACGCATGATTACGTCAATATCAATGGTGACTATCGGAGTTAGGAGAATAATTGAGATGAGTAGTGTAATGGATGAGATCACAAATAAAGCTGAAATACTGATCGAGGCGTTGCCGTACATACGTGATTTTAATGGTAAAAAAGTAGTTGTGAAGTATGGCGGTTCTGCGATGCTTGATGAGAAGCTGCAGAGAAGCGTTATAAAGGACGTTGCTCTTTTGAAGTTGGTCGGGATGCATCCGATCATCGTACACGGCGGCGGTAAAGAGATCAACAAATGGCTCGGATATATGGGCAAAGAGAGCGAGTTCGTAGACGGCCTCAGAGTGACTGACAAGGATACGATGGAAGTCGCTGAGATGGTCCTTAATAAGGTGAACAAGCACCTTGTGCAGGAGATGGAAAAGCAGGGAGTCAAGGCTGCAGGTGTCTGCGGTAAGGACGGCGGTATGCTCCACTGCAAGAAAAAGATGCCGAACGGAAGAGATATCGGTTACGTCGGTGAGGTAACGTCGGTAAATACCGAGCTTATTGAAACACTCATCGAAAACGATTTCGTGCCGATCATCGCTCCGGTTGGTCTGAATGAACATTATCACGCGATCAATATAAACGCTGATGAGGCTGCATCTGCAGTCGCAAAAGCTATGCATGCAGAAAAGCTTGCTTACATGACTGACATCGAAGGCGTATGCAAGGATCCTGATGATCCGTCAACACTGATCTCAGTGCTTTCACTCGAAGAGGCGAAACAGCTTATCGAAGACGGCACCATCGGTGGTGGCATGATCCCGAAGATCAAAAACTGCGTCGAAGCTGTCGAGCAGGGTGTAAACAGAGTGCATATCCTTGACGGAAGACGCGAGCACTGTTTATTGCTCGAGTTCTTCACTCGTAAGGGTATCGGTACCGCTATCATAGATAATAAGGTTAATCTTTACCCTCATGAAAATGAATATAAATGAGTAACCATGAATAATCACCAAAGCCATCGACACGAATCAGGTTTTGTTTTGCCCGAAGGACCTGTCGAAAACGTCACTGCGTAGCGTGCGTGTTGTGCACGCATGCAGTGCTACGTTTTCGAATGGTGCAAACGGAGTCCGTAGGGCAAACAAAAGCCTGATCGTGTCTAAGTAAACGAATGGAGGCTGTTATGATAGAAAAGATAAACGAATACGACTCGCACATGATAAACACCTACGTGCGTCACAAAATAATCTTCGATCACGGCGAAGGAGTATGCCTTTTTGACATCGACGGCAAGCGCTACCTCGATTTCGGCGGCGGAATCGCCGTAAATGCGCTCGGCTACAGCTGTGATCCCTACAAGGATGCGTTGAAAGCCCAGATCGATAAGGGCATACATTTTTCTAATTATTTTTATTCGGAGCCTCTAGGTGAAGCAGCGAAAAACGTCTGTGAGATCACCGGAATGGACAAAGTGTTTTTTGCAAACACGGGATCAGAAGCAAACGAGGGAGCGTTGAAGCTCGCCAGGAAGTATGCCATCGTCAACGGTCATGAGCATCGTCATGATATCGTATCTATGGACAAGGCTTTCCATGGCAGGAGCATGGGAGCGCTGTCCGTGACAGGTACTAAAAAATACCGCGAACCATACGAGCCGATGCTCGCAGGTGTAAGCTTCGCCACATACAATGATCTTGATTCCGTGAAGGCTCTCGTTACCGACAATACCTATGCGATCATTGTTGAGGCTCTCCAGGGTGAGGGCGGTATCTATCCTGCAGAGCCTGAGTTCATACAGGGCATAAGGAAGATATGCGATGAAAACGATATCATCAGGATCACCAAGAAACTGGACATCCCGCTGATCTTCGATGAGATCCAGTGCGGTATGGGACGTACCGGAAAAATGTTTGCATTCGAGCATTATGGCATCCGTCCGGATATCATGACCATGGCTAAAGGAATCGGAGGTGGTATCACGGTAGGATGCTTCGCTGCGCCTGCCAAGGTTGCCGACTGCATGGTTCCCGGTGACCACGGCACCACGTTTGGCGGAAACCCTCTGTCAATGACTGCCGTAAACATGACCATAGAGCAGTTCAAAAAGCAGAATCTCGTTGAGCATGCCGCTAAGATGGGAGAATACTTAGGACAAAAGCTCGAAGAGCTCGTTAAAAAGCATGATGTATGCGTATCAACCAGGGGTCTCGGCCTGATGAGGGGACTGGAGTTGAGTGAGCCGGTGGCAGAGTATGTAAACAAGGCTTTAGATGCAGGATTGATCCTGATGGCGGCCGGTGCAAACGTAATACGTTTTGTGCCGCCTCTTGTCATCGAAAAGAGCGATATCGATGAGATGTTTGACATACTGGATTTAAAAGTTTTGTAAAAAATCTGTTGTAAAATCATAAAACTGTTGTATAATATTAGTGTACATATATGCATCTTCCTCCGAAAAGAAGGGAGGAAGAATGGAAAAAAAGAAAAAGATACAGCTCGTGATGGGTATCGCAGCTGTGTTTTTGTGCGGCATCGCATATCTGGTCATGGGACCCGGAAGAGATGGTGCGGATGCGGCAGCTGAAACCGAGTTTATAGCCGGTGGTTCGCCGGCTGTCTCCGGTAGTGTGGATGCAAGTGTCTCCGGTACTGCAGTATATGTCTATATCTGCGGCGAGGTAAAGAAACCCGGAGTATACACGTTTGATCATGACCCCAGAGTAGTTGAGGTCGTGGATATAGCCGGAGGCTTTTCAAAAAAAGCGGATAAGACGTCTGTGAATCTTGCCGCGCAGGTAAGTGATGGTTCTCAGGTGGTGATCCCCCAAAAGGGTAAGGCTTCCGAGGGTTCCGTTACCGGTACCGATACAGGGGGCGACTCATCGGGGCTTGTGGATATAAACACCGCAGGAGCTGAGGAGCTTAAACAGATTCCCGGTATAGGAGATGCGAAGGCTGCGGCTATCGTTTCTTTTCGGAGCGAACATGGGAGATTCTCACATATTGAGGATCTGATGCAGATTACAGGTATAAAAGAAGGTATATTTAACAGGATAAAGGATTACATTCGGGTGTGAGTTCAGTACTTGGAGGATTAGATTAATGGCTAAGCGCGTTTTGGTTGTAGATGACGAGAAACTGATCGTAAAGGGGATCAGGTTTTCATTAGAGCAGGATGGTATGGAGGTAGAGGCTGCATATGACGGTGAGGAGGCTGTAGAGGCAGTACGTCAGAACAGTTTCGATGTTATTCTTTTGGATGTAATGCTTCCAAAGATGTCAGGATTTGAGGTGTGTCAGCAGATACGTGAGTTCTCTGATGTGCCGATCATCATGCTTACAGCCAAGGGCGATGATATGGACAAGATACTCGGTCTCGAGTACGGTGCAGATGATTATATAACCAAACCATTTAATATACTTGAGGTAAAGGCCCGCATAAAGGCCATCATCAGAAGGAGCGGCAAAAAGGACTCCTCCGGTGATGTTACTCCGAAGGAGGTTGTAACTGATTTTGACGGGCTGAAGGTGGATATCGAAGGCAGGCAGGTGTTTATTAATAATACTGAGATCAATCTTACAGCAAAGGAGTTTGATCTGCTTGAGCTACTGATGACTCATAGCGGTAAGGTTTACTCCAGAGAGAAACTTCTTGACGAGATCTGGGGCAAGAGCTATCCCGGTGATGTGCGTACGGTGGACGTGCATATCCGTCGTCTGAGAGAGAAGATCGAAGCATTGCCTAGTGAGCCAAAATATATTCATACCAAGTGGGGTGTTGGTTATTATTTCAAAGGCTAAAATACTATTACGAAAGCTGAAAAGTCTACGTTTCCAAAGTCTGATGGTACTTATATTCATCGGTGTTTTGCCTTTGGTTCTGTTTTCGTTAATCATTTTAAACTCTTATCGTTCGCGTGCCATAGAGCAGCAGACCACCAAGATCCAAACACGTGGTGCTGTTATCTGTAATCTGGTCACGTCCTCTGCATTTTTCACAAACGATGTAACCCAGGAGGTTGATTCGGAATTAACACAGGTGTCGGATATCTATGACGGAAGGGTCATGATAGTCGACAGTGGTCTTAAAGTGCTTCGTGATACCTATGGATTTGAAGAAGGAAAGACTTTGCTTATCCCTGAGGTCGCGCCTGTTATCAAAGGCAGGATATCAAATGTGACACAGGTGCAGTCAGACAATATTCTGATAGTTCTGCCGGTGTATCAGGCTGATCAGTCATCAGTCGGAGGCGCTGTCGTTATGAACTTCTCGCTCGGAGAAGTGGTAAAGATGTATGAGAGCATCAGGACCATACTGTTTACGATGCTTCTTTGCCTCGGTGTTATCGTGCTTATCGTGGCTGCTCTTTACTCGTCCAGAGTAGTTCGTCCTGTCGAGGAGATGACCGGACAGGTCAAGAAGATATCCGAAGGAGACTTTTCACAGCAGATGCTCATCCATGGATATGACGAGGTAGAGAGGCTTTCCGATGAGTTCAACCACATGCTTTCCGACCTCCAGAACCTGGAGGATGCGCGTCAGGAGTTCGTTTCAAATGTGTCTCATGAGTTAAAGACACCCATAACCTCCATGAAGGTTCTGTCGGAGTCGCTGCAGGGACAGGAGGGGTTGCCTGTAGAACTTTATCAGGAGTTTATGGAGGATATCGGAACAGAGCTGGATCGTATGAACGAGATCATAAACGACCTCCTTTCTCTGGTAAAAATGGACCGAACCGCAGCAACTCAGGTTAATATAACAGAGGTAAATGTAAACGAATATATTGAGACTCTTTTGAAGCAGTTACAGCCTATAGCAGACAAAAGAAATATCGATATTATTTTCGAAAGCGTACGTCCGGTAGAGGCTCAGATCGACGAAGTCAAGCTGGGTATGGCGTTCAGAAACCTGATTGAAAATGCGATAAAATACAATTACGATGACGGTTGGGTCAGAGTGAGTCTTAATGCTGATCACAAGTTCTTTTATCTGAAGGTTTCGGATTCGGGAGAGGGAATACCTGAGGAACTGCAGGATCATATCTTTGAAAGATTTTACAGAGTTGATAAGGCGAGAGCCAGAGAGACCGGAGGGTCCGGGCTGGGGCTGGCGATCACCAGAAGTGCGATACTTTTACATCATGGTTCGATCAAGGTTCATTCGGTGGAACAGCAGGGAACAACATTTAACGTGAGGATCCCTCTTCAGTACCTGGAGTGACAGTTTGATCGATCATAACGAAAGAGAATGGATAAGAGTGTGAAAAATCGCATTGATATGCCGATTTTTCACACGGCTATTTGCGACGAGCACAAATAACCTTTGATCCGACATGCGTGCTTCAAGCACGCATGCGGTGACTCGCACAAGTGCTCGTCATGGAGGATAGTATGAAAAGAAGCAGGTTTTATATCATCATATGTTTCGTGCTGATGACATCAGCGCTTCTTTTCGGGTGCGGTGAGGATACGGATATGGGCGAGAATACCTACAAGGTATATTATCTCGACGGTGCCGGAGAGAGACTCATCGCTGAGAGATATACGGTTTCGATCGAAGAAAAAGACACCGTATCCATCGCAACGGAGCTTATCCATGCTCTGGAGAAAAACGGAGAGGGCGACCGCTATACAAATCCTATAGAGCCGGATATCGAGTTTGATGAGCTGCAGATCGATGAGAATCAGATGTCCGTATTCTTTACGGGAGCTTATAATAACAAGACCGGTGTCACGGAGGTTTTAAGCAGGGCGGCTATAGTTAAGACTCTGTTACAGCTCAAGGATATTGACAAGATCGAGTTTTTCGTCGAAGATCAGCCTCTCATGGTTCGAGGCGAGAGTGTCGGTCAGATGGATGAGTCGAGCTTTGTTGAAGATCTGGGAAACAGAGGTGAGCCGCAAAGTCGTACCGTAAAGCTGTATTTTGCCGACAGCAAGGGTCAGAGCCTTATTCCGATAGAGACTGTCGTTACTTATCCGGCATCAGAAAAAATGGCCAAACTCCTTGTAGATTCGCTGATAGCAGGACCTGAGGCCATAAAGGATAAGGATACCGAGGGAATCCTTCGTTCCGTACCAGCCGGTACCGTGTTAAATAATGTAACTATTCGTGATAATATTTGTTATCTTGATTTTTCGCGTGAATTTGCAGAGCTTTTACCCAATGTTACCAGCGATGTGACGGTTTACTCCATCGTTGATACTTTGTGTGAGCTTCCGAGTATATCAAGGGTGCAGTTCACGATAAATAGTGGAGTAAGAGAAAGATATGGGGAAACTAAAGGCTTTAACAAGGCCCTTGAAAGGAATCTTGACATCATTCGGTCATAGACCGTTATGTATCATTCTATGTTCTGTTATTCTGTGGATAATATGCTTTTACGATCCACCCGATCCGAGTGATACGGGACCGGGAGATGGTGACCGGATCAGACTGATTGCAGCCGTTGAATCAATGGTTATAGCACCCGAAAAATATGAGCTTACCGTATCGGATGTAGTGACGGAATCGGGTGAAAAATACTGCAACAGACTCAAGCTTTATTCTTCAAATAACAGTGAATCAAAATGGGAAGATAATTCACTTCCTGATCTGAAGATCGGAAATACGATCTTGTTTTCAGGGACTATCAAGTCCTTTCGCTTGCCCGGTAATCCGGGACAATTCAATGAGTTATCATATTATCAGGCTATGGGTATCGATGCGAGATGCTTTGTTTCTGATATCCGGGTGATCGATGATGATCATGATAGTGTGGCAGATGCCTTGTATAAGTTGCGAGGTTTATTTCGTGATGCCTTTTATGGACTTTTGCCGGACAAAGAAGCCGGTATAGTAACGGCAATGGTGCTTGGTGAAAAACAGGGGCTTGATGAGGATGTAAAGGAGTTATATCGGGAGAACGGAATAGCTCATATACTTGCCATATCGGGACTGCATATTTCAATGATAGGAGTCGGGCTTTTTTGGCTACTTAGAAGGACGTTTTTATCACTGAAAGTTTCAGCTGTTATAACAGGTATGGTATTGTTTTTATATGGACAACTGACGGGATTTCCTATCGCAACCAAAAGAGCATTTATAATGACATTAATAATGCTCATAGCGAAGATAATAGGAGAGCGTTTCGACAGATTAAATGCCTTGGCTGTAGCTGCTGTTATAGAGTTGGTATTTCATCCCGGATCACTGTTTCAGAGCGGATTTTTGTTATCCTATGGAACAGTGCTGGGGATAAGTATTTTTGTATCAGAGTTTGAGAGGATAAGGATCAGTGATGAGAAGTCCATAAGGCAGGCTTTATTTAATGTTGTTTCAGGAAGTCTTGGAGTATCAATTATAACACTTCCGATCATAGTACAGAGCTATCATGAAGTACCTGTATTTTCGGTCATAGTAAATACTATATTATTGCCGCTCATGACATTACTGTTGGGGATGTCGTTACTTGGTGGAGGGATGGCTATGATCTTTATGATCCCGGCGAGATTTATTTTCGGAGTTGTTTATTATATATTGCAGGGATATCAGATCGTGTGCGAAGTCGCAGGTTCATTGCCGGTAAATACGGTTGTTATCGGACACAGAAGTACGATCGGCATAATCATATATTACGCGGTGGTTGTTATCATGTCGCGGAAGGATATAAGATTAAGTCCGGCTATAAAGCTGATAATACTTTGTTTAAATGTATTAATATTCCTGCTGCCTTACAGAAACACCGGCCTTTCGATAACAAATATCGATGTCGGTCAGGGAGACTGCGCCTGCATACGTTATGATGACAAAGTAATACTTATCGATGGAGGATCGAGTGATGTTAAGGAAGTAGCCAAATACCGTATCGTGCCATTTTTGAAATACATGGGAATAGATACCGTCGATTACATGGTGATCACTCATTCCGATGCCGATCATGTAAACGGATTCTCAGAGATCCTCAGTAAGGATGATCATTTCGGTATCGAAGTTAAAAACGTTGTTATGCCTCTGATCACGGGGGAGGATAAGGCTTATGATGAGTTTGAAGAAAAGGCTGAAAGTGTAGTTAAGGACAGACTCGTAAAGATCAGTGCCGGAGATAAGATCAAAATATGTGATATGGAGCTCGTCTGCCTGCATCCTGCAAAAGGATATGCATGGGAGGATGCAAACGACTATTCGACAGTACTTAAGCTTAGGTTCGGGAACTTTACCGGCCTTTTTACCGGAGATCTGGGATTCCACGGAGAGGAGGCGATCCACGGCCTGCTCACGGATGTTGATTACCTGAAGGTCGGACATCATGGTTCCAAAGGCTCGACGTCCGAAGCATTTTTGCAAAAGTTAAGGCCTGAGATCGCAGTGGCTTCGGCCGGGTATAAAAACAGGTACCATCATCCGGCCAAAGAGGCAGTGGAAAGACTTGATGACAGTGGTGCAAAGGTGTACTGTACGATTGATAGTGGAGCAGTGACCACATGGACTGACGGAGAGTGCATCAGAGTCAAAAAAAGCCTTGCAAATGGGCGCTGAATTCGGTATAATTACTGTGTGCAAACGTATATTGAGGGATGATTATGGCTGACAATCAGAAAAACATCGGTCTCAGCAGAGCCGCAAAGATAAAAAAGATACTGCTCTACGTTGGCGTAGGGTTATTTTTTGTGTTTGTCTCCGTTGTCTATTATTATATGCTTTACTCCAAGACCATGGCCGGTATAACCAAGACGGCGGAGCTTAATGCCACACAGTCTGCCGAGCAGATCAATACTCAGCTTTCAACACGTCTCAATCTGTTAATGCTCACTTCCTATACGCTTGACAATATGATCAAGGCGAAAGATCCAAATGAAAAAATACTTGATTATCTGACCAATCAGTCAGTATCAGTCAAGGATTCACTTATAGAGGATTCTACCGGTATTTACGGCTATATAAATGGCGAGTATATGGATGGATCGGGGTGGATTCCCGATGAAGGCTATGACGCCACGAAGAGACCGTGGTATACGGAGGGACGCAGTGGTAACGGAGAGATAGTCATAGTGGATCCTTATGTGGATCTGGATACCGGCAAGATGATGACCGCGCTTACTAAGACGCTTTGTGACGGTGAGAGTGTAGTCGGTATGGATATGTCCATGGATTCCATAGAGAGGATAACAGAGGAGCATGTAAGTCATCATCTGTCAAATGAAGAGTATATAATCAATTCAAAAGGTGTCATAGTAGCGCATTCCGATACTCAGTTCATCGGTAAATACGAGGATGAGACTCAGGATACACTCGAAGAGAAAGTGTCTGATTTCAAAAAATCAAACTCGGACAGCGCTTTTGTTATTTCTCATGATGGAAAAGATTACATGATACATCTTGAGAGCCTGAACATGGATTGGACCTATGTTTCCGTCATCGATACGACGGATGATTTCAGGAACCTTCGTATTCCTTTGTATATAACGATCCTTGTTGCTATTATTACAGTCAGTTTACTGATCTTTTTCATGATACGTTCCGACAGAAAGTCGAGAGAGGCGCAGAGCCTCGTTGCCATGAGTGAGAAGGCCATGGCTGCAAGTGAGGCGAAGTCGTCATTTTTGTCTAACATGTCTCATGAGATCAGAACACCTATAAACGCCATCATCGGAATGAATGAGATGATCCTCCGAGAGTGTGAGGATAAATCGGTATTAAAGTATTCGGATGATATAAAGACTGCGAGTAACACGCTTTTGGGCCTGATAAATGATATCCTCGATTTCTCAAAGATCGAGGCGGGAAAGATTGAGATCATACCTGTTGATTACGATCTGTCATCAGTAATAAATGATCTTGTAAATATGATCGAAGCCCGTGTTGCTAAAAAGAACTTAAAGCTCACACTTGATTTCGATCCGAGCCTTCCGAAAAACCTTCATGGTGACGAGGTTCGTATCAAGCAGGTTATTACAAATATTCTTACAAATGCCGTCAAATACACTGAAGAAGGCGGTATCACCTTCAAGATCGGATTTGCGCAGAGGGTTTATGAAGAAGACGCCATAGATCTTTTTGTTGAAGTAAAGGACACCGGTATCGGAATAAAAAAAGAAGATCTTGAAAAGCTCTTTGCAAAGTTTGAGAGGATCGAGGAAAACCGAAACAGAAATATAGAGGGTACGGGCCTCGGCATGAATATTACCCAGCAGCTCTTAGAGATGATGGGTTCCGGACTGGAGGTTGACAGCGTATACGGCAAGGGCTCCACGTTCAGATTCTCCGTGCCGCAAAAGGTACAAAATTGGGAAGAACTCGGTGATTATAAAATAACATATGAGGAGCAGGTTAAGAAAAGAAAGAAATACAAGGAGAGTCTCAGGGCGCCGGATGCACGTATTCTTATCGTGGATGATAATCCGATGAATATTGTCGTCATCCAGAATCTGATCAAGCGTACTGAGATTCAGATAGATACCGCTGAGAGCGGTGATGAAGCATTGCATTATCTTAACTTTACCAAGTATGACATGGTATTTCTTGACCATATGATGCCCGGTAAAGACGGTATAGAAACACTGCATGCCCTAAAGGAGCAGAAGAATAACCCCAATATTGATTCCCCTATAGTATGCCTGACTGCCAATGCAATAGAGGGAGCCAGAGAGAAGTATCTGGAGGAGGGCTTTGATGACTATCTTTCAAAACCTGTTGATCCGGATCTTTTGGAACAGACGCTGATAAAGTATCTGCCTGCGGAGCTGGTGACTATCATTGAGACTGAGGAGCCGGTAAATGACAGTGATGCGAATAAGGCGTCATCTGATCATCCGGTGATGCCTGAGTTCGTTTCTGCAAAGGAGAGAGAAAAAGACGAGTTAACCCAAAAATACAAGAGGATAACCATTGATGATCTGAAGGGAAGAAGGATCGTCTATACAAATGATAACTGTATAGGTTGTAATAAATGTATAAATGTCTGCTCTGCGATCGGAGCTTCCGTTTCCGTAAATGTTGACGGTAAAGAAAGAATAGAAGTAGATGGTACCAAGTGTGTGGGCTGCGGAAGCTGTATCGATGTATGTGTGCATGGCGCCAGAGAGTTTGAGGATGATACGAAAAGATTTTTCGAAGATCTCAAAAAAGGCGAGAAAATATCATTACTTTTGGCTCCTTCGTTTAAGGCGAATTATCCGGATGAATATGAGAGCGTACTCGGCGCCCTGAAAAAGTTGGGTGTCAATCGCATCATAAGCGTATCATTCGGAGCGGATATCTGTACATGGGGATATCTGAATTATATTGAAAAATACAACTTCTCAGGAGGTATATCACAGCCGTGTCCGGCACTTGTTTCGTATATTGAGAAGTATATACCCGAGCTTCTGCCAAAGCTGTTTCCGGTACAGAGCCCTCTCATGTGCGCGGCGATATATGCGAGAAAAGAGATGGGTATTACTGATAAGTTTGCCTTTATCAGTCCGTGTATAGCCAAAAAGATTGAGATTGAAGACGAGCATAACAAGGACCTCGTGCAGTACAACGTGACATTTGAACACCTGATGAGCTACGTGCATGAAAACGATATAAAAGGTGATCTGGAGCACAGCGAGATAGAGTACGGACTCGGATCATTCTATCCGGCGCCCGGTGGACTATCAGAAAACGTAAGATGGTTTTTGGGCGATCAGGTATATATACGGCAGATCGAAGGTGAAAAGAAGTTATATGAGTGGCTTCATAAGAACGAAAGACGTATCAAAAATGACGAGACACCATTTTTGTTCATCGATGCCCTGAACTGCGAAAACGGATGTCTGTGCGGAACAGCGGTGAACCCTGACAAGTCTGATACGGACGATGCGTTATATGCGCTTCTCGAGATAAAAGAACAATCCAAAAAGGATACTGAGGGTAGCGCATGGAGCAGACCTGATACTCCGAAGGAGCGTTTGGAAAGCTTCAACAAACAGTTTGAGAGTCTGAATCTCGATGATTATCTGAGAGGGTATACTGATAAGTCTGAGAATTGTAAATACAAAATACCTGATTCTGACGAGCTTGATGAGATTTACAATTATATGAATAAAACAACTCCGGAGTCCCGTCAGATTAACTGTACCTGTTGCGGATACGAGAGCTGTGAGCAGATGGCAACTGCGATATTTAATGGCTTTAATCACAGAGATAACTGTATCTACTATGAGAAGACCATGGTACAAGAGCTCGAGCTCGAGAACGCTTTTGTTGTAGAGGATGCAAGGACCAAAACGGAGTTCCTTGCCAATATGTCACATGAACTCCGTACTCCTATTAATGCAATGCTTGGAATGAATGAGATGATCATCAGAGAAAGCGCTGATGAGGGAGTTATCGGGTATTCCAAGAATATTCAGGAGGCCGGAGGCAAGCTCGTTAAGCTCGTTGATAATATTCTTGATTTCTTCCAGAAGCAGGGAGTACAGATCTCTGATGAGGTTGATAGCGGAACATCAGAAAATGATCAGTTTGCCGCGCTCAGAGATCAGGATATGATCGATGTTGATGTGGGTATCCAAAACAGTGGAGGAGAAGACGGACTCATAGATCTGATGAAGATATTCTATGATTCGTATGAGAAAAACAGATCCGTTATCAGTGGTTTCTATGATGATGCTGATTATGAAAACTATACAATCAAGGTACATGCACTGAAAAGCTCAGCAAGACTTATAGGAGCTACCGACTTCGGAGAGGATGCACAGTCTCTGGAAAACGCCGGAAAGAGCGGAGATATTGACTATATAAAAGAGCATCAGTCCGGTTTCATGAATGACTATAAAACGCTTAGAGACATAGTGGCAAGACTGTTTGAATCCAATGATGATGCCGGCGAAACAAATGCCGTTGAGACCGATCCTGAGATGCTTAAGGAACTTTATAATGAGCTCAGGAACGCTGCGGAGGCCATGGATTGTGACAGTATTGATTTCATGCTGGACGAGATGAGAGAATGTGTTGTTCCGGCTGATGAGAGGGAGAAGTTTAATAAACTGATAAATGCCGCTTCAGACTATGATTATGAAGCTGTGTTGGAATTATTGTCATAAAAAAGGGAGGACATGATTATGGTAAATGATGAAAAAAGGATCTGCCTCATCAAGTATCAGGAGAGTGTTATCATCAGAGGCATTGAAAAAAAACTTAAGGAGATGAAGTTCGATGTCTGTGCTTTTGAATCAGATCAGTACGATGAGATAAAACGTGAGTACAAAAACTCTGATTTGTTTATCGCATATCTGCCGGGAGACACCGCAGACAATGACTCGGGATTCTTTAAGGGTTTTGGAAAGCTTCTTTCTGATGTCAGCTCGGTTGATAAAAAGGTTATCGTGATCGGTGATGAGGATGACAGACATATGATCTCCGAGAACGTTCCCGGTATGTGGACTCATATATGGGTCAGCCGTCCTCTTGATATCAAGGTTCTTATGCGTGAGATAAAGGATCAGCTTTCGGATGATGAGGATGAATTAACTGATAAGCATATCCTGATCGTTGATGATGATCCGTCATATGCAAAGATAGTCAGAGGTTGGCTGAAGGATGATTACAGGGTTGATATCGTTACAGCCGGTATGCAGGCCATAACATTTTTATCAAGAAAAATGGTTGATCTGATCCTTCTTGACTATGAGATGCCTGTCACTGACGGTCCGCAGGTGCTCGAGATGCTCAGACAGGAGCCTTCGATGGCTGATATACCTGTTATCTTTTTGACGGGCGTTGATTCTAAGGAAGCGGTGTCAAGAGCAGCTCATCTGAGACCGGACGGGTATATTCTTAAGTCTACATCAAAAGGGGATCTGATGATGTACTTAAAGAAAGTATTTAAAAAATACAGCGATAAAAATGATTATATGGAGATGTAATGTATCAGTTGGACAAGCAGCTTGAGACGAAGAAGTTCTCAAGGTTTCACCTGTTATGCGGTGATGAAGTATATCTGATAAACCTCTATTCGAAAGCGCTCAAAAAGCAGCTTTCCAATGAGGGAGATGAGATGAATTGTCTGGTTTTATCAGGTGATGAGGCGGATATAGAGGCGATTGCTGATTTCGGGATGCTTAGCCCCTTTATGGCGGAGAGGCGTCTTGTTTTGGTTATGGACTCAGGTTGGTTTACTCAGGGTGGCTCTGCAAAGAGCATACAGGACGGGGAGGACAGGCTGATTCAGCTTATGAGCAATCTCCCTGATACTACCTATATGGTCTTTGCCGAACGTAATGTAAACACAAATGGTCCGCGATATGGATTCTTTTCAGGCAAGGTGAAAACAAGCCTGCATAAACCTCGTCCTCAGGACCTGTTACTCACCGAGTTTCATAAAAAACAGGGTTCCGAGCTTACGAACTGGATCGCGATGTATGTAGCCCGTGCCGGCAAAAAGATAACCAAGCAGGCTGTTATGATGCTGCCTGGAAGAGTCGGCTGTGATCTGTATATGCTGACCGGAGAGCTCGACAAGCTTATCGGTTATATAGGAGATCGAGAGGGCATCACGGAGGCTGACATAGAGGCCGTAACGGGTGGAGTTGTTACAACGAAGGTATATGAGATGGTTGATGCCGTATCCGAGAAAAATGAAAAGAAAGCCATGCAGCTTTACAGAAACCTTATTTACAACAAGGAAAGCATTGACGATATCATGAATAATCTCGGAAGGCAGTTTAACACTATATACAAACTAAAGGGTTTGGAGGGGAGCGGCGAGCCGATAGACAGACTCGCAGAGCGTGTAAAAATGCCCCCTGCCATCAGATGGAAGGCTAAGTCTTTTATGCAGATCGCAAGGAGATTTGAGTATAAAAAGCTCCACGATCTGGTAGAGTATTGGATGGAGCTATCCGAACAGACCATGACAATAGGACTTGACAAACAGGTCGCTTGCGAACTCTTTTTAATACAGGCATTGACAAATTAGCTGATTTGTGGTTAAATATAAGGGCTTGTCAAGGCTCATGATAGTTTTTCGGTGAGCCGGATCGAGCATTCCGGAGACGTATCGAAGTGGTCATAACGAGCTCGACTCGAAATCGAGTTGCCTTCACGGGCACGTGGGTTCGAATCCCACCGTCTCCGTTTCTTGTTTTCTTATCTATAAAGGAGTTGTTGGCAAGATGAGTAAGGGGTTAAAGATAGCGATTATCTTGGCGGCCATTTCGCTCGTTGCGGGGTTCGTCGCTATTTTTATCGTTGCCAACAATTTTTTTATGGGCAAATTCCCTGAGCAAAGAACGATAATAGGTGGTACCGAGGTGTCCGATAAAAATGTATCGGATGCTCTTGTATCCATGAATGCTGCCGACGGTATCCAAATGGTTGTGGCAAAGGACGGAAATGATTATGTAGTGCCGATCGCGGATGCCATCACAAGGATGTATGACAGGGAGCAGGTGGAGAACGCAAAGGATGATATCTCATTTTTTGATTATCTTTTCCATAACGAGGTTGATATGCCTCTGAAACCGACTTCTGTTACTATCGATGAAAAGAAGCTCAAGGAAGATATCCAGACAACACTTCCAAAGACAAAGTACAAAACAACTGATGCTTATTTTGATAAGGATTGGAATCTGATCGATGAGGTTCAGGGAGATGATATTGATTACGACGGCTTTATAAAAAAAGTCGTTGATGACATCAACAATGGAATGGATTTAAGCTACAAGGCTGAGGATTATTATTTCCATCCAAGCGTAAAGGCATCAGATCCAAACATGAAGGAAACAAAGGACAGGGTTCAGAGTTTCAAGACCCTGTCTATCACGTTTAAGTTTGGCAAGAAAAAAGAGGTTATCACCAGTGAGATGATCTGTTCCAAGCTCAAGATGAAAAAGGGCAAGCTGAAGCTTGATATGAGCTGGACTAAGGGTTATATCAGAAAGCTTGCAAAGAAGTATAATACGTTCGGCCTTTCCAGGAAGTTTAAAACCACCATGGACGGTAAAAAGGAAGTACCGAGTGGTACTCTGGGGTGGTGGATGGATGAGCCGCACACTCTGGAAATGCTTAATAATGCTCTTAAGAAAAAGAAATCCAAAACGATCACACCGAAGTATTTTAACAAGGGTGCTGATTTTGGTAAGGAAAACGATATAGGAAAGAGCTATGTTGAGGTCTCTATAACGAGACAGCATGTTTGGGTTTATGTTAAGGGCAAGCTGAAAATGGAAACCGATTGTGTGACCGGTATTCCAAATAAAGAGCGTATGACTCACCCGGGTTGCCATTATGTTTACGCAAAGCAGCGTGATCGCTGGTTGGGTACCATGGAGGTACAGGGCTATCATACGCATGTTGACTACTTTATGCCGTTTAATGCGGGAGAGGGGCTGCATGATGCACCGTGGAGAGGCGCTTTTGGAGGTACCATATACAGAGGCGGCGGATCTCATGGATGCGTCAATCTGCCACCGTCAAAGGCGGCTGAGATGTACGACCTGGTATGGGTCGGCATGCCGGTGATAGTGTACGAATAATGTGCGCGTTAGCGGACTGAGACTGCGTGGAAAAGAGGACATCGAATGCTTGCATTCGGATGTCCTCTTTTATATGCAGGTGAAGGCGCACGTACAGCGAGGGCTGCGAAGCAGTCCGAGCCAGTGCGTGCGTCTCAGTCCGCTATATGTATGCCTCCAGCACTTCACCGATCGATTCATGAATAACCAGATCTGCAGCTGAGTCTCTGGACGTAGCGTCTCTGTTTATAAGCACGAGTTTCTTTCCATGGTAATAATCAATAAGTCCCGCCGCAGGATACACAACAAGTGATGTGCCTCCGATGATCAGCATGTCGGCATTTCTGATATGCTCAACAGAGCGGGAGAGTATGCTTTGATCGAGCCCTTCTTCGTAGAGTACGACGTCGGGCTTTATTATTTTGTGACAGTCATCGCAGTAAGGGATGCCTTCTGCATCGACCTTTGCCATGACTTCTTCGCCTGAGTAGGATTTCCCACAGCTCATGCAATAGTTTCTGAGTACCGATCCGTGTAGCTCAAGCACCTCCTCAGATCCGGCTTTCTGATGAAGTCCGTCTATATTCTGAGTGATAACAGCTTTAAGTTTTCCTCTTTTCTCCAGTGATGCCAGTGCTTTATGTGCATTGTTTGGTAATGCATCGGGAGCGAGTACTTTGTTTCTGTAGAACCGGAAAAATTCCTCGGGTTCACGCATGAAAAATGAATGTGAGAGCATGGTCTCAGGAGGGTATTTGTATTGCTGATTGTAGAGTCCGTCCACGCTTCTGAAATCAGGTATACCGCTTTCGGTAGAGACTCCGGCTCCTCCAAAAAAAACGATGTAATTGCTTTCTTCGATCCATTCGGTAAGCTGTTTATTCTCCATGTATAAGACCCTCCCATATGATGGTATTAAGCAGAAAGAATGATCTTCTGCCTGGTATTTTTACTTTAAAAGTATATCACATATTCTGTTATTAGTCAAAAAAAGAATAGATAGTTATTAAAACCACTTTATGTAGTTTGACAGACAGTCGGTATTATGGTAAAGTGGCATTTGTGAAATAAGAAAGGGGAGCAAATCCATGAGTGTTGCAATAATTACAGACAGTAACAGCGGTATCACGCAGTCCCAGGCGAAGGAACTGGGGATCGCGGTGGTGCCGATGCCTTTTTATATCAATGAAGAGGTTTATTACGAAGATATCACGATGACTCAGGAGGAGTTCTATAAGTATCTTTCGCAGGATGTGGATGTGAAGACCTCACAGCCTACACCTGAGAGCCTGTTTAAATATTGGGATGAGGCATTAGAGACACATGATGAGGTCGTCTATATCCCGATGTCCAGCGGACTCTCGAGCTCATGCCATACAGCCACGTTACTTGCTGAAGATGACAAATATGCGGGAAAGGTATTTGTCGTAGACAACCAGAGGATCAGCGTTACTCAGAGGCAGTCATCCATGGATGCAAAAGCGTTGGCACAAAAGGGATTTGATGCTGCAAAGATAAAAGAGATACTTCTTCGTGAAAAGATGGAGTCGAGTATCTATATCATGCTTGATACTCTTTATTATCTGAAAAAAGGTGGAAGGATCACTCCCGCAGCAGCTGCTATAGGAACTCTTTTGAAGATCAGACCAGTCCTTCAGATACAGGGCGAAAAGCTTGATGCCTACACAAAGGCTAAAACAGTCAAGTCCGGGAAGCTCGCCATGATAAAGGCAGTGAAAAAAGATATGGAGAGCAGATTCGGAGATGCATCCGGGAAAAACTGCAGTCTTGCGATCGCATATACTGCATCGCCTGAGGACGTCGAGCAGTTCAAAGCAGAGGTAAACGAGGAGTTTCCTGATCATGAACTGCAGATCGATCCGTTGTCACTGAGTGTCTCATGCCATATCGGTCCGGGAGCCCTCGCTCTCGCAGTATCTAAGAATATCCCCGAACTGGAGTGAGCCTGAACAGAAGAGTAAAACAGAAGGGTACAAAAAGAGCCGGTCTTATGCCGGCTCTTTATAATTCTTATCTGATGTGGATCACTTTCCTGATGAACCGAAAGTATCGTCCTTCTTGTCATCATCTGTATCGAAATCATCGAACTCATCCTCGAAATCATCATAATCGAAGTCTGCATCGAAATCTGCGTATTTCGGATTCATATAACGATAAACCGCATAGCAGATAGCTGCAACGGCAGCGACAGCACCGACGATCGCAAGAACTACGATAACCGGATGTCCCTTTTTAACTTCCTCCTGCCTACGGATTTTCTTAACAAGCTCATTAGCCTTTACTGCTTGAATAAGGTCTTCATACTTCTCTCTCATAATGTCCTCCATTCCGGAATCCGCAAGCCGGATCCGCATTCACGTTCTATACTGATAACTATATTAACATATTTGAAACAGGATTTCAAGCTATATTTTTTCAAGCTTTGCAAAAGATGAGAGGAGTTTTCTGGGACCGAAATCCTCAAAATCAACGGTAACCTCATAGTTTCCGCCCTTATCGACCATCCCGGTCACGGTTCCTTCACCGAATTTTACATGAGAAACGGTGTCTCCGACAGCATAATCGGGCTTTCCTGTATCGGATGCGGAGCCTGAAGAGGAGGAGCCTGAGCTCGTATTTCCCATACCCTTTGTGATGTATGGATTGTTTGAGAATATGTTGTTTTTGTTCTTCGGGGTCGATTTTCTTGCGGCTGTAGAGGAGTAAGTGCTACCACCTGATGCCGAGGGTGTATACCATCCGCCTTCATCGGCTGAAAAGCTTTGTTTTTTAGGCATGGCACCTGAAACCTGTTTAATCAGATATCTCGGTATTTCATGGATGAATCTCGATGGTCTGTTGAACTCGGTCTTGCCGTTTCTCATACGCTGGTTGGCGCCGGTCAGTGTCAGTAGTTTTTTCGCACGTGTGATACCGACATAGCAGAGTCGACGTTCCTCCTCGAGTTCTTCCTCATCGTCCATAAATATGGCGCTTCCGCCGGGGAAAACACCGTCTTCCATACCGACCATGTAAACATAAGGGAACTCAAGACCCTTTGCACCATGCAGTGTCATCAGTTTTACCTGATCTGAATCCATATCCACAGTGTCTATATCCGCAACGAGTGCGATATCCTCCAAAAGACCTGAGAGCGTAGGCTCATCGGTTTCTTCTTCGTATTTTACCACTTTATCGATAAGCGATTCGATATTCTCGATGCGTGCTTCAGCCTCGGGAGTTTCTTCTGCTTCGAGCTCCTTCTGATAACCCGTTCTGTCGATGATATCACGGATAAGGCTTTCCAGAGAGAGTTCATCATAGCGAAGCGAGTCGATAAGCTCCAAAAAATCATTGATACCCTTCAGGCTTCTACCGGTCCCCGGGATCTCGGCAGCATGGGAGAGTGCGTCATAAAAAGAGATGTCGTTCATGGTCGCAAATCGAGAGATCTTTTCGATCGATGTCGCACCGACACCACGCTTGGGGACGTTTATTATGCGCTTTACGGCTATATCATCCGAACCGTTGTTGACTACTTTCAGATAGCAGATCAGGTCCTTGATCTCTTTTCTCGAATAGAAGTTTATGGCTCCGATGATACGGTACGGGATGCCCTCATATACGAGTTTTTCCTCGAAGATACGAGATTGTGCATTCGTACGGTATAAAACAGCAAAATCGGAATATGAGGCGCCTTCATCGCGGACCTTTTTACGTATATCTCCGGCTATGGTCTGAGCCTCCTCGTAATCAGTATCAAGTCTTGCATATATGATCGGGTCGCCTTCGCCTGCCTCGGTCCAAAGAGTCTTTTCTTTTCTTTCGTTATTATTTTTGATGACCTCGGATGCTGCAGCGAGGATATTTTTAGTGGAGCGATAGTTTTGCTCGAGACGGATGGTGGTAGTATTTGGAAACACCTTTTCAAAATTAAGTATATTGTGTATGTTTGCTCCACGGAACTTGTAGATCGACTGATCATCGTCGCCGACTACACAAAGGTTTTTGTACTTGGATGAAAGGAGTGCCAAAAGTTGAAACTGAGCAGTGTTCGTATCCTGGTACTCATCAACCATGATGTAGCGGAAGCGTTCCTGATAGTAATCGAGCACATCCGCTTCCTCGCGGAAAAGCTTTACGGTGAGCATGATAAGGTCATCAAAGTCAAGAGCGTTGTTTGACCTTAAACGTTTCTGATATTCGGTATAGATCTCTATATACCGTTTCATGTTGTAGTCAGACTCATTCTCACGGGCGAAGTCTTCGGGGAAGAGCATCTCATCCTTTGCGGAGGAGATCACGTTCAAAAATGTACGCTCCTTAAACTTCTTTGGATCGAGCTCAAAGCTTTTGATTATCTCTTTCATAAGGGCTTTCTGATCATCGGAATCGTAGATGGAAAAATCCCTTTCATAGCCGAGTCTGTCTATATATCTGCGGAGGATCTTCACGCAGGTTGAGTGGAAGGTGGATACCCATATCTTATCAGCGGATTCACCGACCAGATTGTCAACTCGTTCACGCATTTCACCGGCAGCCTTGTTGGTAAATGTCAGCGCCAGGATCTGATAAGGAGATATGCCGCGTTCAGCGATGAGATACGCGATCCTGTGCGTGATCACGCGGGTTTTGCCTGATCCGGCACCGGCAAGTAATAATAGCGGGCCGTCGCCATGAAGTACTGCGTCGCGTTGATTGTCATTTAAACCATAAAGCAAATCGCTCATATGTCAAAAACCTCCGAAATATGTCAAAATAATACGAAATATAAAAATATTGCTAAAAGTTATAATATTCTACGACCGCGCCGAACGCTATGTGAGCTTTTATTCCTCGATCGCACATATTAAGTGCTCCTCGGAATAAAACTCACGCCGTCGGCGCTGATTAGTTTGTTACATCTTTAAAGTGTTCCTTGGATGAAAGTATAGGGAGAAAAGCTCCGACAGCGTCCGATGCGCGGTTGTGCTACATATCTGCGAGGGTATCGTCAATCAAGCGCTCGACCATTTGCTTTTTAAGATACGCATCAAAAGAGAGGAGACAAATAAACGCGAATCTTGACAAATAATCCTTCTCATCATCATCCTTGACATCGCAAAACATCTCCTGGGAGGTCTGGAACCTTCTCAGGACATCCTTTGTGAGCTTGTCCGTCATCTTTTTCTCCATGGTGAATATCTGGGCATAGATCTCATCTATGCTGATCGATTTGGACTTATCATCATAGAACATTTCCTTCAGAGGATGAAAGATCTTTTGTATGTCATCTATGGAGAGGACATTTTTGAAATAGTATAAGAGTATCAGCAGGCACATGTGGTCCTTACTGTATTTTTTCTTGATTGGCGGCGGGAGCACATCGTTCTTGGTATAGTTATTGATCATCGTTTTCGTCAGGACCTTTTCCTCAGACGTGCGTCTGCAGGCCCCTAAGTGCAGATCCATGAATGTCGTCACCTGATCCATATATAATTCGATATCCGGGATGATCTCGGGATCGATATAATCAATCTCTTTCATTTTGTTAATGAGACCCATGAGACTCTCTTCAGTTTCAAGCTGTTTGTCTGATTTGGCTGCCATATGTCCTCCAATTGTATCCTGCATGAAATGCCCGCTGTGGGCACTTGATCAGGATCTCGTGATTTCTGATAGTGTACAGGCTATATATTACCACATTTATACTTGAAAGTCCATCAGTTTTTCGGTATAATATAATCACGTGACAAATGCTGTATGTCACGGAGAAAAGAGTGAGAGAACATGAGCAGAAAATCAAAAAAACGAATACCCGAAGGGCCGCAGAAGCCCTTTTGCATACATTTTCCTGAGTGCGGAGGCTGTCTATATCAGTATTTTTCCTATGAAGGGCAGGCTCATGAAAAACTGAATAAAGTTCAGAAACTGATATCTGAGGTATGCCCCGAAGCAGTTCCGAAGGAGTGCCTTGCTTCACCAAGAACGACCGGATATCGCAACAAAATGGAGTTTTCCTTTGGTGATGCCGAAAAAGACGGACCTTTGACACTGGGGCTGCATCAGAGAGGGAGTTTTTACAACATTGTTCCTATCAGTGATTGTCAGATAGTTGACAGTGATTTCAGAGCAGTTGTGTGGGCTACGATGCAGTATTTCAGGGAGAAAGGACTCCCTTATGTTCACAAAAAGACCCATGAGGGATTTCTCAGACATTTGCTTGTAAGAAAGAGTGAGGCGAGCGGTGAGATCATGGTCGCATTGGTCACGAGCTCGAAGGATTGCCTTGAAGATGGTATTTACAGGCGTACGGAGTGGATCAATGATTATGTTGACCGGCTTTTGGTGCTCGATCTGTATGGACATATTTCCGGGATACTTCATATCGTAAACGATTCACTTGCCGATGTTGTTCAGTCTGATCACACAGAGCTTTTGTACGGAAAGGATCATATTACCGAGAATCTGCTCGGACTGGAATTTAAGATCACACCGTTTTCATTCTTCCAGACAAACTCGACCGGCGCTGAGGTTCTGTATTCGGTCGTGAGAGACTACATCGGAGATATTAACGGGATGACGGTCTTTGATCTGTATTCAGGAACCGGGACCATCGCACAGCTTTTGGCACCCGTTGCAAAAAAGGTAATCGGAGTTGAGATCGTAGAGGAGGCAGTAGCTGCGGCAAAAGAAAACGCCGCACTTAACGGACTTGATAACTGTGAGTTCATAGCCGGAGATGTTCTTAAGGTGATGGATGAGATCACTGAAACTCCGGATGTTATGGTATTGGATCCGCCGAGAGAGGGGATACATCCGAAAGCTCTCCCGAAACTCCTTTCGTACGGCGTAAAGCATTTTGTATATGTATCCTGCAAGCCGGATTCGCTTGCAAGAGATCTGGTCTCGATACTTGAGGCCGGCTATCATCCGGTCAAAAGCGTTTGCGTAGACATGTTTCCATGGACTAAACATATTGAGACGGTATGTCTTTTTGAAAAATGCCAATAATTTTGAACATTGAGAGGAATACTGCATGGAAGAAATCTTCAAAAAGAACGGTATGTTAAGTGGGTCCCACCTGATAATCCTTATTGGAAATACAGTTATGTCATCTCTTCTCGTAGTCGAATCACTTCGAAACAGTTGGGAGACATGGGCTGTTGTTCTCATTTCGATCATGGGTATCATGTGCTGGGTCATGCATATAATCCAGTTCGGAACTGACAATGAGAGAACATGGATATATGCCATATGCATGATGATAACATTTTTCTATTATGGAGTCCATCCGACGAGCAGGTTTGATATGTCGGCCATAATGGGCGCTATTATTATGCTCTTTACCATGGCCGGAGTGAGTGCACTCGTTCTGATGGCACAGGTCATATACTATGTAACACTTTCTTACAATATCATAGCATACTATATCAATGACGGAGCATTTGATTCTCTTACCATCAGCAGGATAATCCTGCACGTTGTCGTTATGACACTGATCGCATGGTTCGCCAGGGTGATCATTCGCAAATGGATTCGAATGCTTGATGATATCGAAAAAAAAGTTGAAGACCTTTCAGGGTCGACAGAGAGGCTTGACGACTTTTTGGCTAACGCCTCTCACGAAATAAGAACTCCTGTCAATGCTGTTATCGGTCTTACATCTGTTTGTGTCGATCGCGGCATAAATGAAGCTAACAAGGATGATGTCGAAGCTATCAGAAAAGCAGGAAGACGTGTGGCAAATCAGATGAGCGACATCCTTGATTATTCTGAGATTGATAGAAATCTTTTGGTCACAAATAAAGAAAACTACATGATATCATCGCTTCTTTTTGATCTGGTATCTGAGCTGAAACCTTATATCATTCCTGAGGTTGAGCTCGTTTTTGATGTGGATCCTTCGATCCCTTCAATCATGTATTCCGATGTAGTAAAGATTAAAAAAATACTCTGGCACCTGATCATGAACGGTCTGAAGTATACAAATGCCGGCGGTGTATATGTAAGATTGACTTCCGAAGAAGGACAGATTGATTCGGAGGTGAGTCTTTGTTTGGATGTGAGCGATACCGGTATAGGTATGAATCAGGAGGAAATTGAGCAGATCTATGACAGATTCTATCAGGTGGACTCCGGCAGGAGTCGTGTTAAAGGTGGCCTGGGTCTCGGTATGCATATCGTTAGTGGTTTTGTAAGAGCGTTGGGAGGATTTGTTACCATCAAAAGCGAGGTCGGAAAAGGAACCACGGTTCATGTGTGTCTGCCGCAAAAGGTTATAGATCCGTCAAGTTGTCTGTCGTTAAGAAACCCCGAAAAAGTGACACTCGGTGCATTTTTCAGGTTTAATAAATACTCGATCCCTGCAGTCAGAGAGTATTACAATTCCATGGTCACAAATGTTGCCAAGGGAATGGGCGTGGGTATTCACGGTGTGGATTCGGCAGAAAACCTGAAAAAGGTAGTTGATACAACAGGAGTAACTCATATTTTTGTCGGTATGAAGGAGTATGAGTCTGCATCTGAGTACATTGAGAGTATAGCAGAAAAACTGCCGGTATTTCTGACCGCTGATCAGGGATATCCGCTTCCCGAAGGATCAAAGGTGAGATTCCTTGAGAAACCTCTGTACTGTTTCCCTATCATATCGGCGATAAATGCAACCATGGAAGGCGGAGTATCTGACAATGTACGCATCATGCTTGACGGAGTACGTGCATTGGTAGTTGATGATGAGCCGATGAACCTTATCGTTGCTAAGAGTATTTTCTCAGGATATGGCATGATAATTGATACTGCCGAGTCGGGACCCGAGTCTATAGATATGTGTGCCAAGAACGAATACAACATCGTATTCATGGATCATATGATGCCGGGTATGGACGGCGTTGAGGCGATGAAGAGGATCAAATCTCTGACAAAGGGAAGGAGCGAGATGGCTATAGTCGCACTTACGGCAAATACGGTAAGTGCTGCGAGAGATATGTTTATGAAGGAAGGTTTTGATGGCTTTGTAGGAAAGCCTATAGAAACAATGGAGCTTGAAAGAACTCTTAAAAATGTGCTTCCGAAGAAATACATAAGATATGTTGAAGAGGATGATGTAAAGCCTGTTCAGAACATAAAAAAGACTGAAAGTGTGAGAAGTAAGCTCACAGTAAAAAATGATAATGAAAAAACTGATAAAGATTTCTCATCACTAAAAGCATTTGGTCTGGATTCGTCGATCGGACTGGGGTACTGTGATGATGATATTGAGCTCTATTCAGAGATACTAAGGGATTTCGCCGGGAACGCTCCTGATATAAGAGCATATCTTGATGAAAAGCTTGCAAGTGAAAGCTTCGAAGAGTATGAGATAAAGATTCACTCAGTAAAGAGCACGTCCAGGATGGTTGGAGCGTCTGAGCTCGGAGATATCGCCGAACGGCTCGAGACGGCTTCTCATGAGGGAAGATTTGATGAAGTAAGAAAAGAACACGGTGATGCCATGTCAATGTACACAGGCCTTACTGAGGCTATAAATGCTATGCTGTAAAGGAGTGCGTTTATGAACCTGATCAAAAAGTCACGAGAATACTTAAATAATCCTAAATACGATTTGAATGAACGTACCTTTGCGCTTCTTTCCGCAATCGGGCTTTTTGGATTGTTTCTTGCCATACTTGGCGGGTTTATCACCGGAGAGGCATTCTGGTCAATGGTATTGGCAGTGAGTTGTTTTGTCGTGTTTATTATCATGATCATATTGGCGTTTAGGTTTCATAAGGTCAAAGTTATATCTGCAATAGTTGCATTTATTCTATCGGTGATCTTTATACCCTTAAACTTTTTCACGAGCGGAGCCATACATGGCGGAGCGGTATGCTGGAATATATTTGTTTCGGTTTACATCGGTATGATGCTCAGTGGAAAGATCAGGGTTTTCTTTTTGACGCTTGAGGCAATCTCAGTTGTTGCAACTTATTATGTTTATTACTGTTATCCCGAGCTTGCTACTGACCGAGGTGCATATACGGAATTCTCGGATTCTATCGTGTCATTTTTCCTGGTGAGTTTCATCATAGTTTTTATGACGGCTTTTCAGTCCGGCCTGCTTATCAGAGAGAATGAAAGGACCAAAAAGCAGAAGGATGAGATTGATGACCTGAACCGTGCGCAGAACTCATTTTTCTCAAGTATGAGTCATGAGATACGTACTCCCATCAATACTATCGCCGGTCTTAATGAGATGATACTTCGTGAAAATGCATCAGATGAGATCAATGAGGATGCGATCAATATTCGTTCCGCAAGTCAGCTTCTCCTGCATTTGATCAATGATATTCTTGACATGTCAAAAATGCAGTCCGGACAGATGAAGCTTACCGAAAGCAATTATTACTGTGCTGATATGATCTCCGATGTGACGAGCATGATACATACCAGGGCCAACGAAAAAGGTCTTGAGTTTAATGTCGATGTTGCTCCGGGACTGCCTGAAGAGCTATGGGGAGATGATGTGAGGATCAGACAGATACTGATAAATGTCCTGAACAATGCAGTTAAGTATACACTTGAGGGCAGCGTGTCTCTTTCTGTTAGTGCCGAACGCGATTTGGAAAAACAGGTAAGGGTGATCTTTACAGTATCAGATACCGGTATTGGTATTCGCAAGGAAAATATACCGTTTTTGTTTGATGTATTTAAAAGGGTCGATGAGCAGAAAAATGCGAGGGTAGAGGGAACAGGTCTTGGTCTGTCTATCGTAAAGCAGTTAGTCGATCTGATGGGTGGAAAGATATCTGTAAACAGCGTATATACAAAGGGTTCTACCTTTGTGATCGAGATACCGCAAAAGATTGTTGGAGACGGTGTCATAGGAGAGATAGACTTTTTCAAAAACAAGAGAACAAATGAATTAAAGGAATACAGTGCAAGTTTTGTTGCACCGGATGCGAATATCCTTGTGGTAGATGACACATCTGCAAATCTGATGGTCGTCTCAAAGCTTTTGCGTGAAACAAAGGTCAAAGTGACAACAGTGTTATCCGCGGAGGAGGCGCTGTCAAAGACTCTTGAGAATCACTATCATGTTATCTTTATGGATCACCTGATGCCTGATATGGACGGTATCGAATGCCTGAAGAGGATCAGGAACCAGACCGGAGGAATGTGCAGAGAATCAAAGGTTGTTGCACTGACGGCAAATGCAGGTTCAGACAGATCAAGATTATATATGAGAGAGGGATTTGACTCATATCTGGTCAAGCCGGTGAGAGGCATAGATCTTGAGAACGAGCTTATAAAGCTTTTGCCGAGTGATCTTGTTACCATAGCAGATGAAAAGACCGACATAGAGAACAATGCGAGCCTGTGGAGAGATGTTCATAAGAACAGGGCATCAGTGATCATCACAACAGACAGCGTTGCTTCTTTGCCGCAGAGTGTCCTGGATAAGTTCGGTATCAGGGTTATCCCCATAAGGGTGCAGACTCAGGACGGAGTTTTCCGTGATGGTATTGATATAGATTCGGAAGGCCTCATAAAGTTCATGACTGAAGAGGAAAAGAGAGTCATTATCAGGCCGATATCCGTTGATAGGTTTGAGTCGTTTTTTGCTTCATGTTTAAAGGATGCGAGAAATGTAATCTATATCTCCGGATCCGGAGCAGTCAACAGATCGAGTTATCCGAATGCTGTTGAGGCTTCAAAAACTTTTGATAACGTACATGTTGTTAACAGCGGTCATCTGGCAGGTGCACTCGGTGCGATGTGTATGCTGGCGGCAAAGGCTGCTGCTGAGGGCGCAGAGACTGAAGAGATACTGGGTATGATTGACCGGATAAGACTTAATGTAAAAGCGGAATACATACTTCAGAATCTCGACTATCTGACCGAGGCAGGACAGATAGGAAGATTTTTTGCAAAGATAGTCAGGGCGTTCTCACTCCATCCGGTTGTATATGTGAATAATACAAAGATGAAGATGTATCGCGCATATATGGGTGGCACCAAGCGAGCATGGGCAAAGTATATAAAGAGAATACTTAAAAACGGTGTCGTTGCTGAAGATCAGGTCGCTGTATTTGGTACCGATTTAAAACGTCAGGACAGGGAATACATTACTGAGCAGATACAAAAACATGTAAAGTTTAAATCGGTTCAGTTTTTCAATGCCTCATCAGTTATGGCGTTTAACTGCGGACCGGGATCGTTTGGAATCGTAACTATTAAAAAACAAAAATAATAAACATTGTTTGGAGAGAGTCATGAGTACTACTGTTCTTATAGAAAAATATGATGTTTTGCTAAAGACTTTAGAATCATACAAAAAGGTTGCGGTTGCTTTTTCGGCCGGAGTCGACTCGACATTTTTGCTTGAAGCCTGCGTAAAAGCTCTCGGTAAGGGAAACGTAGTTGCGATCACTGCGAAGTCATGTCTTATGCCTAAGGCTGAGTGTGATGAGGCAAAAAAATATTGTAAAAAAAGAGGGATCAGGTGGGTATCGTTTGATCCCAAAATATTGCAGGTTGAGGGCTTGAGCGAGAACCCCAAAAACAGATGCTATATTTGCAAAAAGCATATTTTTTCAGTGATGAAAAAAGCTGTATTTTCTGAGGGGTTCAAGTATCTTTTGGATGGATCAAACTTTGATGATGATGGTGATTTCAGACCCGGGATGAAAGCGCTGGAGGAATTGAAGATTAAAAGTCCATTGAGGGATTTGGCATTTACCAAAGAAGAAATAAGGTCTTTGTCACGAACTCTGGAGATCCCGACATGGGAAAAGCCATCTTATGCGTGTCTGGCTACCAGGATACCTTACGGTGAAGCGATAGATGAGGCAAAACTGAGCCTTGTAGAAAAGGCTGAGGATTACCTTAGGGGGCTCGGATTCAAAGAAGTCAGAGTGCGTGTCCATAACACAGTTATTGCGAGGATCGAGTTGAATCCCAATGATTTTTCGACCTTCATGAGAGGAGATATCAGACTTGAGGTGAACTCAGTGTTAAAGGGTATGGGATTTGCATATGTCAGCCTTGATCTGCAGGGCTACAGGACAGGCAGTATGAACGAGGTACTGCCGGAGAGTCTGTAAGGGAGAACAAAACGATGAAAAAGATACTTATTACAAATGATGACGGGATAATGTCAGACGGATTGATAAGACTGGTTATAGTCGCAAAAAAATACGGCGAGATATGGGTAGTAGCTCCTGAAGGAGAGAGAAGTGCAATGAGCCACTGTATCACACTCAGAGATACTATTGAGGTTAAGCCTGTTGAGGATTTCCCTGTTGATGGCGTACATGCATTTTCATGTAGCGGGACACCTGCTGACTGTGTAAGAGTAGGAGGATTGAGTGTTTTGCCTGAACGACCGGATGTCCTGATGTCAGGTATCAACTATGGCTATAATGCGGCGACGGATATCCAGTACTCGGGGACTCTGGGGGCTGCATTTGAAGGTTCTTTTCAGGGATATCATGCCATCGCGGTGTCTGAGCCTGCTGAAGAATGTCACGAGATCACGGATGCTTATCTCGAGGAAGTTCTCGATGAAGCAATGGAATACAGGCTTGATTACGGACAGGTATATAATATAAACTTTCCAAAGGGAAAGTTGTCTGATTGTAAAGGTATACTTCGTGACAGAAAGGTATCCAGAGGTATGTTTTATACTGACAGGTACAAGCAGACCAGAGAACGTGAAGACGGAGTGATGGAGCTGATGGTCGATGGAAGGTGGACCGCGGTCGGAGAGGAAGGAACTGATCTGGCGGCTATTGTAGACGGGTACATTTCCGTCGGGATAGTCAATAATGTGAGCTAAGGACTTGCGTAATATGAACTGATATGATATAATACGCTAGTCTTTTAAAAACAAGAATAAAAAAGAAAGGACAGGTTATTGTTATGAATTTTGGTGATATTGATTTCGACAATATCGACTGGGGTGATTTTGGCAGAGTCAGAGATTACAGTGATTTCGGAAACGCAGCAAATAGTGCGATCTGGGGTATTAACCTTGTTACGAACCTGATCTCGATCGCTATAGCAGTGCTTATGATCATTGCACTCTGGAAGGTCTTTAAAAAAGCCGGAAAGCCGGGTTGGCACGCGCTCATACCATTTTTGAATGTGTATGATCTTTACATCATCGCGTGGAAGAAAAAGGTAGCTGTGTCGATGCTTATCGTCAGCATTTGTACCTTCGTGTTGACCTTTGCCGGTGTAATAATGTTTATCGGTGGTCTTGGAGGCAGCTTCCTGAGCTTTTTTTCGCATGGTTACCAGATCGACAACAGTATAGACGGTCCGGTCACGATGTTCTTTATAGGACTGGGAGTGATGCTTCTCGGTGCATGCTGCTCGATCGTCTGCCTGGTATTTATGATCATTAACTACGTAAAGCTCGGACAGGCATTTGGCAAGAGCGGTGGATTCCTTGTGGGGCTTGCTCTGATCCCCATCGTATTTGTTTGTATCCTCGCGTTTGGCGATGCACAGTACCAGGGATATTGTGACAGTGAGGGATTCCATCCGAATGAGCCCGGATATGGTCCCGGTTATGGCGGCCCTACACCCGGATACTATCAGGCAAACATCCCTGAGCAGCCATACACTCCTTCGCAGACAGGCTCTGAGATTCCTGAGCCGCCGAGATACTGTAGCGGTTGCGGTACCAAAATAGTGCCGGGTTCGAAGTTCTGTAATAATTGTGGAAAGCAGTTGGTGAAGTAAATGAAATATAGTGTTACGGGTATGGGGTGTGCTGCATGTCAGGCACGCGTGGAAAAGGCTGTATCTGCCGTTCCCGGTGTGTCTTCCTGTGCAGTAAGTCTACTTACAAACTCTATGACCGTAGAGGGAAACGCCGATAGTGATGCCGTGATACAGGCGGTCACTGATGCAGGATATGGCGCGAAAGTATATGATGACTCTGATTCAGCTTCGGAAGATAATTCCGAAGCTGATCGTTTAGAACCGGATATTAAACATCTTAAACACAGGCTGATTTGGTCTGTGCTATTTTTGATCTGTCTTATGTATATCACCATGGGACATCATATGTTGGGGCTTCCGTTGCCTTCATTTTTACATGAAAAATACGCAGCACTCGGTCTGATACAGATGGTCATAGCTCTGGTGGTTATGTGCATCAACAGAGCATTTTTCATTGGCGGATTCAGGTCTGTTTTTCATCTGGCTCCGAATATGGATACTTTGGTTGCGCTCGGAAGCTCGGTGTCTTTTTTATGGAGTTCGTATATCCTTATCAGGATTGTCATGTTTTCCGGAGTAAACATGAGCCTCGATATCAGCAGGCTTTATCATGAGGGACTGTATTTCGAGTCTGCTGCCATGATACCGGCGCTGATCACGGTAGGTAAACTGTTGGAAGCGATATCAAAGGGGCGTACGACAAATGCGCTCAGGAGTTTGATGAAACTCAGGCCGAGGACTGCCGTTCTGATTCGTGACGGAGCTGAGGTTGTCGTAGGAATAGAGGAAGTGAAGATCGGTGATGTGTTCGCCGTAAAGGCGGGTCAGATCATACCGGTCGATGGAATTGTTGTTGATGGATCCGGAGCGGTTAATGAGTCCGTGCTTACGGGCGAATCTATCCCGGTAGATAAAAAGTCGGGAGATACCGTAAGTGCGGCGACAGTGAATATGTCCGGGTATCTGAGGTGTGAGACCACTCGTATCGGTAAGGATACAACTCTGTCTCAGATCATAAGAATGGTGTCTGATGCAGCTTCCACGAAGGCGCCGATCGCAAGGATAGCCGACAAGGTTTCCGGTGTGTTTGTGCCTGTCGTGATAGCGATAGCTTTGGTTGTATTTCTCGGATGGATGAT
>CAMVOY010000021.1 GCA_947169235.1 uncultured Lachnospiraceae bacterium
GTGCACATGACCATCACAAGTGCCAGTACGATAGATAACAATCTTTTTCTCATAACGTTTATCCTTTCTTTGTTCAGCAAGTATTATTTCAATACAATAACCGTTTTAAACCTAATAACTATCAACACCGCTGTCCACATCCCCGGTCAACATAGCTATTTCTGAACATTATACACTACTTTTACGGATTTGTCACTATAAAACTGTACGAAGCTCTGATATCCTCATCATTTTTAAAATATAGTTGACAACTACACATTCATCGTATATAATGCTTTTTGATTTAATAATGAGATGCTGGGGGAGCGCATTATTTGTGCTGAGAGATCTTTGATCGACCCTTGGAACTTGAACCGGCTAATACCGGCGTAAGGAAGCTTCCGAACATGACTTCATAGCCTCGGGTGTTTCCGCTCGGGGTATTTTTATTGCAAAGGAGGTTACAAATATGAACGCTAGTGTAGCAATCCAGGTTTTACCAAACACTACAAGTGATGATGAGGTTATCCGTATCGTCGACGAGGTTATCGCTTATATCAAAAGCTTTGGCCTGTCAACCTATGTCGGTCCCTTTGAGACAACGATCGAGGGAGACTATGATCAGCTCATGGACATAGTCAAAGGATGCCAAAAAGTTGCGATAGATGCAGGCGGCATCGATGCGGTATCGACCTATGTAAAGATTGTTTATAAGCCTGATGGCGATGTACTTACCATCGACAAGAAAGTATCAAAACATCATAAGTAATACGATCGGGATACGAAAAATGAAAAAGGATATACCTGAAAACAGAAACAAAAATACCGGTATCAGTGATTATCTGATACCGATAGGCACGATCATAGGGTTGATCATTATATGGCAGCTGGCCCATATGGCCGGATGGTTGCCAAAGTATATGCTTCCCTCTCCCATGGATGTAGCAAAAGCATTTGTAAATGATTTCCCCCTTCTTATGAAACATGCCTCTACGACTCTGTACGAGGCATTCGCAGGACTCGGGATCGCAATAGTATTGGCTCTGTTGTTGTCAGCACTGATGGACAGATTTTCATTCTTATACAAGGCACTAAATCCTATCCTTGTCCTGACACAGACCATTCCGACTGTTGCGATAGCACCGCTGTTGGTATTGTGGATGGGATATGAAACAGCACCAAAGATCACTCTTGTCGTGATCGCGGGATTTTTCCCTTTGGTAGTGAATCTCATCAACGGATACCGTGCGGCGGACAATGATGCCATACGAATGATGCGCGCCATGGGTGCAGGTCCATGGCAGATATTCTTTCACGTAAAACTGCCCGGTAGCATGACTCACTTTTTTTCAGGATTGTATATCGCAACATCCTATGCGATAGTCGGAGCCGTGATATCCGAATGGCTCGGTGGGTTTTCCGGACTCGGTGTTTACATGACGAGAGTCAAAAAAAGCTTTTCGTATGACAAGATGTTTGCAGTTATCTTTCTGATATCATTTATCAGTCTGATACTGTTAAAAATAATAAAAATAATAAGAAACAAAACAGTTTCTTGGGAGGAAGAAAAATGAAAAAAATAGTTGCATTATTATTGGTGCTTGTTATGTCACTATCTCTCGCAGGCTGCGGTGATAGCAATGACACCCCGGCTAAACCGGCAGAGACTGCGGATATAACAATGGTCCTCGACTGGACGCCGAACACCAATCACACCGGTTTATATGTAGCGCAGGAAAAAGGCTTTTTCAAAGACAACAACCTCAACGTTACTATCGTGCAGCCACCGGATGGCGGAGCTACTCAGATGGTAGCATCAGGCGATGCTCAGTTCGGTATCGAGTTTCAGGATACCATGGCGCCTGCCCTTGCGCAGAGCGAGCCGCTCCCGATAACCGCTGTCGCTGCAGTATTGCAGCACAATACATCCGGCCTTGTATCACTGAAAAAAACAGGCATCGACAGCTTCGGAAAAATGGAAGGACATTCCTACGCAACATGGGATTCTCCTACCGAGCAGGCCATCCTGAAGACTCTTTGCGAAAAAGACGGTGGTGATTTCAGCAAGGTAAACATGATCTCAACATATGTTGAGGATATCGTCGCAGGACTCAACTCAGATATCGAAAGTGTTTGGATCTATGCCGGATGGGATAAGATAAAACTTGAGATGGAAAACATCGATCACAACTTCCTTCTTTTCAAGGATGCCGACCCGGTATTTGATTACTACACTCCGGTACTGATCGCGAACAATGATTACCTGGAGAAGAACGCAGATGCTTCCAAAGCGTTTATCGCAGCAGTAAAAAAAGGCTATGAGTACGCAGCAGAGAATCCTGATGAAGCAGCGGATATTCTTTTAAAAGCCGCACCGGAGCTTGACAAGGACCTCGTCAAAAAGAGCCAGGCTTACCTCAGCACCCAGTATATCGCAGATGCGAAGAGCTGGGGCGTGATCGATCCGAAGCGTTGGAATGCGTTTTATGATTGGTTAAACGAAAACAAACTTGTAGAGAATGAGCTCCCGGAGAATGCAGGACTCTCTACTGATTATCTGTCATAATAACGGAATAACAGTACAGATGCTATATTATAATAAAAGAGTGGAAAACAATCATGCATGAGTTAAGTATCAAAAATATAAGTAAATCATTTGACGGCAGGCAGGTGCTGCATGACGTCAACTTAACTCTGCATGCGGGTGAGATAGTAGCACTGCTCGGTGTGAGTGGAGGAGGAAAAACCACTTTATTCAACATCATCGCAGGGCTGCTTTCGCCCGACGAGGGCGATGTTCTTCTCGACGGACAAAGTATACTCGGTCAACCCGGACGGATCAGTTATATGCTGCAAAAAGACCTTTTGCTTCCGCATAAAACTCTTGTAGATAACATCGCTCTTCCCCTCATCATAAGAGGTATGAAAAAAAAGGAGGCCAGAGAAGTGGTTTCCGCTCACCTGGAACAATTCGGACTTAAGGGGCATGAAAAACAACATCCTTCTGAACTGTCCGGAGGTATGCGCCAGCGCGCGGCGCTGTTGCGTACCTACCTTTTTTCAGGCGAGGTAGCACTACTCGATGAGCCTTTTTCCGCACTTGATACCATCACCAGGTCAGCGATGCACATCTGGTATCTGTCCGTGATGGAGGAGCTGAAGCTTCCGACTATCTTTATCACTCACGACGTGGATGAGGCTATCCTTCTGGCGGACCGTATAGCGATCCTTTCAAAAAAAACGATCAGTGATGTCATCCCTATAGAGAATCGTCCTCAAAAGACAAATGAATATTTACTTACGGAAGAGTTTCTGACTTATAAAAGAAGAATAGTAAATCTTATTTAAAAAATGCTTGCATTCCACGATATGTTGTGGTATAGTTAAGTTCCAACCACTCCTGCTCCTGTGCAAAGGAGGGGTTTCTCATGAATAATTCTTTATGTGCGGAGTATTTTTCCGCCAATCGAAGACAAGTAAATAAGCACAGGTTATGTCGAAAAGTGATTTCCATTTTAGGTTTGTTATTATTGCTCGTTGGCAGTGTTCTTTTTGCGCCTCCGAATGCAGTTTCGGCAACGGATGTAACTTTACCTCCGCCAAACGATTCGGATCCGGTAACTATCGCGGCTTCAAGAAAAGGATTTGAGATCATTATTCTTTCCTCTTACCAGGAAACCATGAAAATAGGTGA
This sequence comes from uncultured Lachnospiraceae bacterium, assembly GCA_947169235.1. Classification (GTDB taxonomy): domain Bacteria; phylum Bacillota; class Clostridia; order Lachnospirales; family Lachnospiraceae; genus Eubacterium_F. The sequence continues at coordinate 3,674 of CAMVOY010000021.1, forward strand.
GTCTAAAATAATCATTGCCGCCTCGACCGGCGGTCTCGATATCTCATGGAAAAGTTCCAATTCAAAAGTAGCAAGTGTGGACATGTACGGCGTAGTGACCGCAAAAAAGGATGGATCCTGCCAGATCACCGCCAAAACAAAAGGCGCCGAGGCAAAATGTACCATCCTTGTTGAAAAAACCACGATAACGCTGAACACAAAAAGAGTGTCAATGGAAGGCGGCGCGACCTATCAGATGAAAGCTGACACCTCATCAGGTTCACCGGTTAGCTGGAAGTCGTCAAAGCAGAGCGTAGCTATCATAAGCGACGACGGTTTGATCCAGGCTATCAAGCCCGGTACCTCCATCATCACGGCAACTGCAGACGGCGTAAAGGAAACATGTACCCTGACAGTTCTGAAGCCATACATCAAACTTTCCGCTGACGAAATAAAGATGTATCGCGGTCAGACAGCCAGACTCAGTGCCATGGTCACTTCGGGTCGTCCCGTGACGTGGAAGTCCGCCAGGCCAAGTGTCGCGACCGTGGACGAAGCGGGGCGTGTCACAGCAGTAAAGCATGGTGAAGCCAGGATCAGCGCCAGTGTGGACGGAGTCACCAGATACTGCACGATCACTGTCGCATCTCCCACGATACGTCTTAACAAAACCTCAGTAACCATTAAAAAGGGAAAGACATTTGAGCTGAAAGCGACTGTCAGTTCGGGAAACACACCGACGTTTACCTGTAGCGGAAAAAAAGTTGCCAGCGTCAATTCATCAGGAGTGATCACGGCTAAGTCTAAGGGAAACTGTACCGTGACAGTCAAAGAGGACGGCGCTGTGGCAAAGTGCAAGGTCAAAGTAACTGATTAATTATGTTTTATGGCAGGAGCAGGAGCGGTAAACATCTAAATGTTTCAAAGATTCTCCAAAATGCATTGGTAGACATACTTGGAGTTAAATAACCTATAAAACACCGGGGCGGCGATGCCGTCCCGGTTCATTTTTCTCACTCAATCACTTCGTATATATATCCCTTCTTCGTCCTGTCTACGCGCTCGACCACGCCCATCTCATGCAATATCTGCATCGCCGTGGTTCCTTCTTCCTTATATATCCCCGTCGCCTTGGCAAACTCGGCTGATGTGAAATGTTCAAGCTCAATAGGTATCAGCATGCGATAATCATCGGGACAGTCAAGATGTATTTCCTCTACGAGTCTCAGCGGCAACCGGTCATACTTGGTCGCCCTCTTTTTCTTGTCTTTTCCGTAGCCGTCCAAAAGCTTCATCTCTTCCATATCGATGAGAAGTATCACGATAGACAGGTTCGGATCGGAGAGATATGGTCTGATTGCATACAGTTCAGAAAAGATCATCTGAGGCGTGCCATGCTTATTAGATCTTCGACGTTCCTTTATCTCGCCTGTATCGGGATCTACCCAGCAAAGCGTCTTGTTCGCAGGGATGGGATGCACGACCGTCACATGGTAGTTCGGTAAAAACGTACCGAGCTTCCCGCGCAGTTTTTCAAAGCTTCCGGTCTGGATCTCTGTTACCTTATCATCGCGAAAGATATCGGCAACATATCCGTCGATCGGAGTCTCGTGATAATCCTCATCCGGCTCCATATACAACTTAACCACGGCATGGACACTCTTCTCACCGAGAGTGCCTATGCCGTGGTTCTCATGATTTCTGGTTATGATTGTAGCTATCGCCCGATCGAATCTGTCTGCATCCATGTATCAGTTCTGTCCGTAGTACGCATTTGCACCGTGTTTACGATAGTAATGCTTGTCCATCAGGTACTGAGGAGCACGCTTAACATCAGGATTCAGCGTCAATGTATGATGAGCCATTTCCGCAACTTTGTCAAGTACGACAGCGTTATATACGGCGTTTGCCGGTGATGTGCCCCATGTGAAAGGACCGTGGTTTTTAACAACGATTCCCGGAACCTCCATCGGGTCTTTGTCACCGAGTGTCTCGATGATCACGAGTCCCGTGTTTCTCTCGTATGCCTTGTTGATCTCATCAGCAGTGAGGTCTCTCGTACATGGTATATCTCCGAAAAAATAATCCGCATGAGTTGTTCCGAGAGCCGGTATATCCATACCCGCCTGAGCGAATGTGACTGCCCATGTCGAATGAGTGTGAACGACACCCGCGATCTGCTCGTATTTTTTATACAGCTCGATATGAGTAGCAGTATCGGATGAAGGACGGTACTTGCCCTCTACTACGTTCTGGTCGAAATCTACAACGACCATATCATCCGGTCCCATCTCGTCGTATTCCACACCGCTCGGCTTGATCACGACATAATTGTTTTCTCTGTCGATACCGCTGACGTTCCCCCAGGTATAGATAACAAGTCCCTTTTCAACAAGTTCCATATTTGCTTCATAAACTTCCTTTTTCAGTGCCTCAAGCATGGCGCTACCTCCTTGATATTTTTAAAAATGATCCTACTCCATGATATGCTCAACACCCTTCTCGATGATATCGCGAACATGTTCATCATCCAGGGCATAATAAACGGTTTTTCCATCTCTACGTGACCGTACCAAACGACTTGTCTTTAATACCCTGAGCTGATGTGAGATCGCGCTCTGCGTCATGGAAAGCTTTTCCGCTATATCGCCCACGCACAATTCTCCTCCGAACAATTCATAAAGAATTCGGATCCTGGTAGTGTCTCCAAATACCTTGAACAGCTCCGCCAGATCGTAGAGTTCTTCTTCTGATGGCATTTTTGTCGCCTCCTTTTTTCATAGTATATATTTTTTTGATTGAAATGTCAATTCTGGTTGACATAAATGTCGTAAAACGATAGAATAAAAGCAGTATAAGGTTATTTGCGGAGGTCGTATGCTGTACATCAAGGAGCATTTTTTGACGATTACCAGACATCGTCATCTCGTGATAAAGCATTGTTATAAATGTGGGATACTGTGGCAGGGGTTACGACATGACCTTTCGAAATACTCACCTACTGAGTTTCTCGAGGGCATCCGATACTACAGACCCGACAGAAGCCCGAACGTAGGGGCCAGGGATGCAAACGGGTATTCGAGAGCCTGGATGCATCACCAGGGGCGAAACAGACACCATTTTGAGTACTGGATTGATTATAATTCCAAATCGAAAAAGAGAGAGCCTGTACCGATGCCTGTTCGTTATGTTGTGGAAATGTTCTGCGACAGGATAGCTGCGAGTAAGATTTATTTTGGCAAAGAATACGACGATTCAAAAACCTACATGTACTTTGAAAAAGGAAAGGGCAAGCATTACATGCATCCCCGTACTGCGGCGATGCTCAAGAAGCTATTGATAATGCTTGAAAAAGAGGGAGAGGATAAAACATTTTCATATATCAGAAGGGCGGTTAAGCCCCAGGCAAAGAAAAAGCATATCTGGTAAAATGGAGGGGTTATGAAAAAACAAAACAAAAAACGGATCAGCATCATTCTCGTCCTGACGTTGATTGTAGGAACGGCTTATTCGCCGTTTTCGAAAATAGATGTCCGGGCCGTAAAGGTCGAAGAAGATCCTCCTATAGTTGTTATAGGTGATGATCCGTCGGCCAGTGATACCCCGCTCCCAACGCTCAGTCCGGAAGAAGAAAAGATCAGAAAAAAGGCAGCCGATGCCATGGAAAAAACCAAGAGCATGCCTATACTCGGGTGTCGCGCTCCTATAGGTGGAGGAGGCAACTCTGAAACCGGAAAGGTCACAATTTTCGCGGATATCGTTCAGGATTTCAATACTAAAGTCAGACATGAGACAGAGGTTCATGTCAATGAAAACGACAAACTGCTAAACCAAAACGAAGCATGGTATGATATCAATACAAAAAACTACTATGCTTATGACAAAAAAAGCGGACAATACATTTTCGAACCGGGCGGAGAGGATTACTCTCGACTGGAATACCTGTCATTAGATTTTTATCTTGATTATGTTCCAAATGTATCAGGCTTTTCCAAAGATACTCCCGCAGAGGTAGATCTGTATGACGGACGCAAGGTAAAATGTGATGTGATCAGACACATGCACTCAGTATCAGTTAACCCTTACATAAACGATACAACCATTGAGCCGAATGCCGAGAAAAGGTATGTCAGCTACGCATACTATATAGGGCAAGAGGACGGACTTATCTACCGTATCGAGCATCACAGCGGAAGCCTCGGAAGCGTGTATGAGATGGCACATGTGTTTTATTATCCGAAAGAAAGTCTCTCAATTCCTAAAGAGTACACGGATAATCCCGTTCTTGCTGACGGAGTAGGTTTGCTCAGGAAAAACTTTTGGTATGTTTCATACAGCAAGGGTAAAAAAACATATCTAAGTGCTTATGAGTATGAAAAGCAAAACTCCAAGGAGATCAAACTTATTTCATCCATAAAACTGGGCAAGCGTACCTATACCGTAAATGCCATTGACCAAAAGGCGTTTTTCGGAATGGAAAAACTGAAAAAAGTCACGATCCCGAAATCCATAACTTCCATAGGTAAAGGAGCCTTTGCAGCCTGCATCAATTTGGAAACGTTGGTTGTAAAGAATAAAACTCTTAGGAATAAACTGAAAAAGAGCAAGAAACTCAGAAAAAAAATAGCGTTTGATGGAAAGACAATAAAAGGAATCGAGTAGGGGGAATTTAATTAAAATGACCGTCATCACTGGCGGTCATTTTTCATTTCACTATTCGTTCTTTACAAAAGCAACTTCATCTTCCGTCATCGGATTCGCGCTCGTGCGTTCACGAATCTGCATAAAAAGGGCTTCATCGTCCATATGCGGTCCCGCCATACTCAAATGGTCAATCAAATCCATGACCATAGAATAGTCATTTGCCTGAAGAGAATCCAGTTTTTCAATTGTTGCAGCTGTTGTTGTCATGCTAACACCCCCTGATCCCAGATGATCTTCTGCTTCTTGTGATAATATTATACAAAAAAACCTTGCATATGCAAGATTTTTTTCACATAAATCGTAACTTTTACAAGCTTTTGGAATAACGAAACCGAAGGCTCAAGATTTAAAACTGATGTTCATTTTTTGCCCGTTACATACTTAAGACAATCAAGCAGGAAAAAAAGATTTAAAAATTCAAAAAAAGCACTCCGAAGAGTGCTCATAAATGTTATTCTGTTGTTTTTATAGCTCAGATATCAAGGATCCCTTCCTTATCTCGCAAACAATTCCTCACCCGTCAAATCATGCACAACTACATTTTTATATGCATTATGCTTTATTCCGGAGAAGGAAATCATAGTAAGCTGAAGCGATTTTTCACTGCCTGTTTCCTCTCGGAACACTTCAACTTTTCTCCTAAGATCCTTTTCATACGCTGCTGTAATCTCAAATTCGTTTTCCGTGAACTTGGTTTCACAGATATTTATCACATCATCCTTTCGATCAATCAAAAGGTCGATCTGTACACCGGGCGAACTCTTCCTACTACTCCATGAGTATTCCCACGAAGAAATCCCTGTGATACCAAGTGCATGTTTTATCTGCTTTGTATGTAGCAGGCAAACATTTTCAAATGCGAGTCCGGACCAGCTATGATACCCGGGCGTGTTTATGTAGTTCAACCATGAATCTGTTTTTCCACTTTCCAAAAAAGCCAGATGGAATAAGCAAAAAGGATCAATCAGCTGATACCTGCAACCATTTTTCTTTTGTGCAAAGTCCCGATATTTTCGTATAAACCCGCACTGCTCAAGACTCTCCAGACATCCTGTCAGCTCTTTCCCCGTTACTGTTTTTCCGCTGTCAAGTAACTCCTGTCTGGTAACTCCTCTCTTTCTGGAAAATATCTCACGAACTATGGAAACATATTGTTCGGAGTTTTTGAACAGCGAAGAAAACAACGTTTTAAACTCATATTTAAACGGACTATTCTCACGGAAAAACAGTATATCTATGTTTTGCTCGATACTGTACCTCCGATCAAAATAGTCCAGATAATATGGTATCCCACCGAAAACCATATAGCTTTCTACAATTTGTTTTCTGGTAAACTCAATATTATTCTGTAACAGAAATTGTTCGCATTCATTCAGACTGAATGGCAGAAGATGTATCTGCTTGGTTATTCGGTTATAGAACCCTCCCGTATCATTTATTATATTTTTGATAACCCATGTAGTTGCCGATCCGCAAACAATAAGAAATACATCCTTTTTCGCAGATCCCCAAGCATTCCAAAAGTAATCCAAAGCACTTTTAAAATCGGACCTTGCTCTGTCCATCCAAGGAAGCTCATCTAAAAAAATCACCCTTTTGCCCGCTCGATAATCACGCCGGACATCGTCCTTTTCCAGTAATTTTTGCAACCTCGAAAAAGCTTCAAACCAATCATTAGGAATCGATCTCTCCTCATCCCCATACTTGATCAGCGATTCACGGAATGCCTTTAACTGTTCCTTTGTATTCCCATTCTGCACACCTGTTGCATAAAATGAAAATGTTTCATGGAAGAATTCCTTTATCAGGTAAGTCTTTCCAACTCTCCTTCTCCCATAGAGTGCGAGAAACTCAGGCTTATTGCTTTCAGAACAATCTTCAAGAATCTTTATTTCTTCTTTTCTCCCTACCATAGAGCACCTCCGTATCAGGGATTCTCTGATTTATCCTTATTATACACCCTGGGGAATTATATGTCAATAACAACATATAATTCCCCAAAACATACTCTTTAAGGGGGTATCTTTGGGGAATTATATGTCGGTTTTTGCTTATAACCTCTCCATCCACGACAACTCCGGTACGTATAACCATATACTTTTGTATAATCCTTCAAAAATTTTAATCATCCAGCTTTATCCCTGCAAACAATCCCGCGAGTGTTCCGCCACCTTCGTCCTCATCATGGTACTCGAGTGGCTCATGTTCCTCATCCTCCAGTTCCGGAGCATCGCCCTCTATCGCCTGCTTCATACTGAGTTTGATCTTTCCTTCTTCGACAGATATGATCTTTACCTTTACGCGGTCGCCGTACTTGACGACTTCCTTCGGAGATTTCAAAAACTTATTTGTGATCTCGGAGATATGAACGAGACCTGTCAGGCCGTCCCCGATATCTACAAAGCATCCGTAAGGCTCGATCCTTACGACCTCCCCCTCGGTGATGTATCCTTTTTGAAGAGCGTTTATCTTTTTATCATGCGCCGCTGCCGCAAGCTCTCTTTCCACTTCCTTCGCGGAAAGTACCAGCTTGTCGTGCTCGGGATCACAGGTGATCACTACGACCCGGAGACTTTTTCCGACGTACTCATCCACATCCTCCACATAGTCAAGTGCTAACTGCGATGCCGGTATAAAGGCACGCTGCCCCTCTACGTAGGTGATCACACCGCCGTTTACGGATGTCTGTACTTTAACTTTAAAGACCTCATGAGTATCCATGGCTTCCTTAAGTCGCTCCCATGCACTTTCTCTGACTGCTTCTCTTCTGGAAAGTAAAACTCTGCCCTGTCCGTCATCGCTGTCCAGAACTACCGCAGTGATCGGATCGCCGGTCTTAAGTTCATCCATCGCATGAAAGCTCGGATCATCACTGTACTCATCGGGCATGATCACGCCCTGAGAAAATGTGTGAAGATCGACCAAAACCTCTTCCTCCTCCACACTTATGATCGTGCCGTGAACGACATCTCCTTCTTTAAACTTTTTTAATGAAGCGTTTATCTCGTCCTCAAAATCTGCCATTGATTCCATTACTGCATCCTCCTCTACACATAATATCATAAGGAGCTCTCTTTCGAGAGCTCCCTTAATTCCTGATCATACCTTTCCAACTATAATGCTTGAGTTCTGTCCTCCGAAACCAAATGAGTTACTCATGGCGTACTCAGTGTCTATCCTCTGAGACTGCTTTGGCACATAGTTAAGCTCATAGCACGCCTCGTCGAGATTATCCAGGTTAAGTGTCGGCGGTACAACTCCCGTACGTATCGCCTGGATGCATGTGATCACTTCCGTGATACCGCCTGCGCCCATCATATGCCCCGTGGCACCCTTGGTCGAGGTCACTGCCATCTTTTTTAAAGTCTCACTTGATGCCGGATCATCTCCTCCGAACACCTTTGCGATGGCATTTGTCTCTATCGGATCTCCGACCGGAGTCGATGTCCCGTGTGTATTTATATATCCTATATCCTCCGGTTTTATGCCGGCATTTTTGATGGCCTGCTCCATGCAAAAGATCGCTCCGATCCCTTCGGGATGCGGGCTCGTCACATGATAACCATCGGTACAGTTTGCAAAACCTGCTATATTTGCAAGAGCTGCAGCTCCTCTTTTCGCCGCATTCTCAGCGGTCTCAAGTACGAGCGCTCCTCCGCCCTCACCGATGACAAATCCGTCTCTGTCCTTGTCGAAAGGCCTTGATGCACCCTGCGGATCATCGTTGTTCGTAGAAAGCGCATGCGCAGATACGAGGCCCCTGATGAATAGCGGACAAAGTGCTGACTCTGCTCCGACCACGAGTACCGCGTCAGCCTGACCGCTCATAAGGAGCATACATCCTGTTGCTATCGCATCACCACCTGATGAGCAGGCTGTGCTCACGGTAAGTGACGGTCCGAGATATCCTCTTGCAATGGCAAGCTGTGCTGCCACTTCATTTCCTATTATTTTCGGAACAAACCTGGGGCTTACTTTTTTATGCTCGCCCTTTGATATTCCGTCCTGAGTCTCACTGATCGGGGTGATACCTCCGAGTGCTGTTCCGATAACGATACCCATGCGTGTAGGCTCAGCTATTCTTTTTTCCGACGATCCCGCTGCCTCACCGCTGTCTGATGATGCATCAGAAGCTCCGAGAGCGCTATCATCTGCCAACACCTCACCTGCCTGTGCGAGCGCCTCGATAGCAGCAGCATATCCGTACTGCATAAAGGGATCCATCTCCCTGGTAAGCTTCTTCGGCATGTAGTCAGTCGGCTCAAAATCCTTGATCTCAGCGGCAATCTTAACCGGCAGGTCAGATATATCAAATCGGGTGATGGAACCCACGCCGCAGACGCCGTCCGTGACATTTTTCCAATACTCCTCTACACTGTTTCCGATCGGAGTGATCGCTCCCATACCGGTAACCACTATCTTTTTACTCATTTATTATCCTCGTTTTTTTCTGAATTATAATCGCGGTTTCTGATCTCCTTGCGCTGGATCTTTCCTGAAAAAGTCTTAGGAAGCTCCGACTGGAAATCAAGTACCTTTGGCCATTTGTATGAAGCGATACTCTTTTTCAGAGATTTCATGATATCGGCACGAAGCTTGTCCGATGCCTCGATCCCGTTTGCAAGAACGATACTTGCCTTGATCGCCTGACCTCTGATCGGATCCGGAACTGCTGTCACGGCGCACTCAAGTACGTATGGCAGCTTCATGATCTCATTCTCTATCTCAAATGGGCCGATACGATAACCGCTTGACTTGATCAGGTCATCGGTACGTCCGACATACCAATAATATCCCTCATCATCTATGTATGCGGTGTCGCCTGTATGATAGTAACCATCATGCCATACTGACGCGGTCCGCTCTTCATCCTCGAAATATCCGAGGAAAAGCCCGCACGGCGGATGCTCCTTTCCGAGAGCCGGATCACCGACATAGATGACGATCTCGCCCTCTTCGTAGGACTCAGCCATCGTACCGTCAGGAAGCATCAGCTGTATATCGTAAAGAGGAGACGGCTTGCCAAGTGACCCCGGATGCGGTTCGGTCCCGATAAGGTTTCCGATCGTAAGCGTGGTCTCTGTCTGGCCGAGCCCCTCCATGATGGAAAGGCCTGTCTTTTCTTTGAATCTGTTAAAGATCTCCGGATTCAGTGCTTCTCCTGCTGTCACCACATACTTAAGTGATGACAGATTATACTTCTCCAGCTTCAGATGCACCATCACGCGGTACACCGTCGGCGGCGCACAGAACGTAGTGATCTTGTATTTATCTATCATGCGAAGTATCTCCTTCGCATCGAACTTGTCAAAATCGTATGTAAAAATGCAGGCTTCGCACATCCACTGTCCGTAGATCTTCCCCCAGAGAGCTTTTGCCCAGCCCGTATCAGATATAGAAAAATGTACCCCCTCCGGATCGACGTTCTGCCAGTACTTCGCAGTGATATAATGTCCGAGAGGATATTTGAAGCTGTGTGCCGCGAGCTTGGGGTACTCTGTTGTCCCCGATGTAAAAAACATTACCATCGGATCATCGCCGCAGGCATAATCATCACCCTCCGGCTTCGGGAAGTGAGACGAAAAATACTTTACGTCCTTATTCAGACTTCTCCAGCCGGCTCTGCGTCCGCCGACCATGATCTTGTGCTTTATGTTTTTATTTCCTCTGGCTGCCTTATCAATCTCATAGGAAACATCGCCGTCAGCAGTACAGATAACAGCGTCGATCCTTCCTTTTTTAAAACGATATTCGAAATCGGATTTAAGAAGAAGGTTTGTCGCAGGCACTGCGACAGCTCCTATCTTATGCAGGGCCAAAAGCGTAAACCAGAACTGATAGTGACGCTTCAAAACGAGCATCACGCGATCGCCCTTTTTGATCCCAAGGAAACTCAAATAATTGGCCACACGCGATGAATGTCGCTTCATGTCGCCAAAGGTATAGACTCGCTCCGTGCCGTCCTTTGCAATGTGGATCATCGCACGTCTGTCCGGCTCACGATCAGCGATAGCGTCTACTATATCAAATGCAAAATTGAAGGTATCCTCATTCTTGAATGAGATTTCCTTCAATGCGCCGTTTTTATCCTCCTTCACTGATACAAAGTTGGATATGGGCATCTTTTTGGGAATGTTCATTCGTTTCCTCGCTAGTGGTTTTCAAAACTACATGACATCGTTTATAATACACTATACGCTTATACTTGTCAACAGATTTTCTTCTTATTTTTATAGAAAGAGGGTGTGTAGACAACACCCTCTTTCTGAATATTTTTATTTTGATTTGATATACTCGTCAATCGCCGCTGCAGCTGACTTTCCTGCTCCCATGGCAAGGATGACCGTAGCCGCTCCAGTGACCGCATCTCCACCGGCATAGACACCCTCGCGAGTCGTAAGACCGGAGTCGTCCTGAGTGATGAGACAACCTCGCTTGTTTGTATCAAGTCCCGGTGTCGTTGATGAGATGAGCGGGTTAGGTGAAGTTCCGATCGCCATGATCACCGAGTCGCACTCGATCTCGAACTCGCTTCCCGGCACCTCGATCGGGCGACGGCGTCCGCTCTCGTCGGGCTCGCCGAGCTCCATCTTTATACAACGGATACCGCAAACATTTCCGTTTTCATCACCGAGTATCTCAACAGGGTTGTGAAGCGTCTTGAAGATAACGCCCTCCTCCTCTGCGTGCTCAACCTCTTCTTTACGGGCCGGAAGCTCTTCCATACCACGACGGTAAACGATATATACCTCATCGCTTCCCAGACGCATTGCCGATCTCGCCGCATCCATGGCCACATTTCCACCGCCGACCACGACAGTTTTCTTTGCATGCTGAATAGGAGTCTTTGAATCCGGCTTATATGCCTTCATCAGATTGATACGTGTGAGGAACTCGTTTGCCGAGTACACACCGTTCAAGCTCTCGCCCGGGATGTTCATAAATCTCGGAAGTCCGGCTCCTGATCCTACGAAGATAGCTTCATTTCCCATCTCAAAGAGCTCGTCGATGGTGAGGACCTTGCCCATTACCATATTGGTCTCGATGTCAACACCTATATCAATAAGGTTCTGAACCTCTTTGTTTACTATAGCCTTCGGGAGACGGAACTCAGGGATTCCGTAGCTCAAAACTCCTCCTGCCACATGAAGTGCTTCATATATAGTGACCTTGTAGCCGAGTTTTGCAAGATCTCCCGCTGCCGTAAGTCCCGAAGGACCTGCACCGATGATCGCAACCTTGTGACCGTTACTCTCCGGTGCTACCGGCTTCTCCGTGGAGTGCTCTCTGTGATAGTCTGCAACGAATCTCTCAAGACGTCCGATACCTACCGGCTCGCCCTTGATACCGCGCACGCACTTCTGCTCACACTGAGTCTCCTGCGGACATACACGACCGCAAACGGCCGGAAGCGATGTGGATTTGTTCAGGACATCAAACGCTCCCTCCATATCCTCATTTGCCACGCATGCGATGAAATCAGGAATCTGTACCGATACGGGACATCCCTCCACACACGGTCTGTTCTTACAATTCAGACATCTCTGCGCTTCCTCAACTGCTATCTCATAAGTATAGCCAAGTGCTACCTCTTCAAAATTCTTGTTTCTGACGTTCGGCTCCTGCACCGGCATCTCGTGTTTTTTCGGATCCATATTAGGCATATCACTGCACCTCCTTTTTCAGAAGGTTGCACGATGCTTCGCGAGCCTTCGCTTCAAACTCTTTATATACACCGCCACGCTTCATGGCTTCATCGAAATCAACCTCGTGTCCGTCGAAATCCGGTCCGTCAACACAGGCAAATACCGTCTTGCCGCCTACCGTCAGTCTGCAGCATCCGCACATGCCGGTACCGTCAACCATGATCGGGTTCATGCTGACGATGGTCTTTATGCCGTACTCCTTCGTGGTCAGGCACACGAACTTCATCATGATAAGGGGTCCGATCGCGATAACCTCGTCGTACTCGTTGCCCTCCTCGATAAGCTTTTTCAGAGCATCGGTAACAAGTCCCTTCTCTCCGTAGCTACCGTCATCGGTCATCATAACGTATTTATCACAAGCCGCTTTAAACTCATCCTCGAGGATCACAAGATCTTTGTTTCTGAATCCTACGATGGCATGTACCTCACAACCGAGGTCATGGAGCTTTTTTGTCACCGGATATGCGATGGCACAGCCGACTCCGCCGCCGACTACAGCAACTTTTTTCAGACCATCGGTCTCCGTCTCCTTGCCAAGCGGTCCCACGAAATCATGGATATACTCACCTTCATTCAAAGAATCAAGCTCCATCACGCCCGCGCCCACGATCTGGTAGATAATGGTGACTGTACCCTTATCCGGATCTGTGTCCGCGATAGTCAGCGGGATACGCTCGGAGTCCTCCTTTGCCCTGAAAATAATAAACTGCCCCGGCTCCGCCTTCTTCGCGATCAGCGGCGCATCGACTACCATACGTACAACGGTAGGATTCAGGGGCTCTTTCTTTACGATCCTGTTCATCGTCTTTCAACTTCCTTTCACTCTCGGAGAGCCTGATTTTGCGGCGCTCCTTAAAAAATATCAAGTTTAACTCATACATTCTATCACACATATAATAGGAAATCAAGAAAAAAATGCCCCGCATGCGAGGCATTTTTGTATTTGGCTATATCATGACTTCTCCGGTTCCGGATAGTCCACTCCGAAAGTCTCTACGGTAACGGTCTTCATTACCTGATTCTCATAAGGTCTGTCCGTGCCAAACTCTGTCGAAACAGTTGCGATCCTGTCAACGACATCCATACCCTCGATCACCTTTCCGAAAGCTGCGTACTCACCGTCGAGGTGCGGTGAAGTCTTATGCATGATGAAGAACTGACTGCCGGCTGAGTCCGGCATCATAGAACGCGCCATCGAAAGAACTCCCGGTGTGTGCTTTAAGTTATTCTCGAATCCGTTGCTGCTAAACTCTCCCGGAATCTGGTATCCCGGACCGCCCATGCCGGTACCCTCGGGATCTCCACCCTGGAGCATGAAACCCTCGATCACGCGGTGAAAGATCAGGCCGTCATAAAAGCCTTTTTTCACCAGCGAGATAAAGTTGTTAACAGTGTTCGGTGCGATATCCGGATAAAGCTCCGCCTTCATCACATCGCCATTTTCCATGGTAATGGTTACTATAGGGTTACTCATGTGTATTTCCTCCGTTTCTATTATTTCTGTGCGTATTCCTGTCTTTCAGAAACAACACTCTTTATCATTTATCCTCAGGTTCTTTTGGTATTCTGCTGTATACTTCCGCCAGCCCTCTGATGCTTGAAGCGAGTTCCTGAGATAAGAAGTTCGGTCTCAGCCTCCACTGCCAGTTTCCGTCCGGCGCTCCCGGTGTATTTATCCTCGCCTCACGGCCGAAGCACAGATAATCCTGAAGCGGGATGATACACAGATCGGCAACCGATCGGTACGCCTCGCGGATCAGATCCCATGTCAGGCCGCCGAAATCAGTGTTCATCGAGTTGATATAACGACGGGTGAAATCGCGCTCGCCCTCGCTGATCTCCTCACACCATGCACGTGTAGGTGTGTTGTCGTGAGTTCCCGTGTATACAACACAATTGTTTATATGCCTGTGGTTCACATAATAGCTGTCCCAGCTGGTGAAACCATACTGAAGCACCTTCATCCCCGGGAATCCCGTATCTTTAAGGAGTTTCTCGTTCTCAGGGGTATTGTTCCCGAGGTCCTCCGCGATGATCCTGAGGTTATCAACCTTAGCCTTTAACGTATTGAAAAGATCGATGCCCGGGCCTTTTTTCAGTTTGCCCTTCTCCGCGGTCTCGTCACCGTACGGGATCGCATAGTAATCGCAGAACCCGTGGAAATGGTCGATCCTGATGACATCGTAGAACGCATATGTCCTGTACATACGTCTGAGCCACCAATCGTAATCGCGCTTTTTCTCGGCATCCCAGTCATAGATCGGGTTGCCCCAAAGCTGTCCGGTAGGAGAAAAAGCGTCCGGCGGACACCCTGCAACTACGGTCGGCTTTAAATCCTTATCCATCTGGAATACCTCCGGATGTGACCAGGCATCCGATGAATCCATCGCAACATAGAACGGGATATCACCAATGATCTTTATGTTTTTCGCATTCGCATAAGCACGAAGCGCTCTCCACTGACGGTCGAACTCGAACTGCTCGAAATAGTAGAGTCCCATCTCATCGGCAAGCTCTTTCTTCGCAGCATCTATCGCAGATGCCTTTCTTTTTCTGAGGTCGTCCTCCCAGTCAAGCCAGGAAGCTCCGCCTGCCTTTTCCTTGAGAGCCATGAAAAGAGCGTAGTCCTCAAGCCAATAGCTCTCCATCTCCAAAAATGCCGCGAACTCCTCGGCGAGTGACTTCTGTTTAGGCTCTTTTGCTGACTTTTTTTCGGGCATCGTGATCCCGTTCGGGATGGCAGAGCCCGCAGTGATCGTCTTGTCTTTTTTTGATGCCTCGAGTTTCTCGGAGAACTTCTCGTAAGCCTTTTTCAGTATCTCCCTGCGACTCATATAGATTGCACCGTAATCAACCTTGGTCTCGTCAGAACCGAAATCACAGGCATTCACCTCGTCCCAGGTGAGCAGTCCGTCCTCTATAAGTGTCTCGAGGGAAATAAAGTAAGGGTTTCCCGCAAACGCTGATACGTTCTGATAAGGCGAATTCCCAAATCCTGTGGGCCCAATCGGAAGTATCTGCCAGAAGCCCTGTCCTGATCTCTCGAGGAAATCAGCAAATTCATATGCCTCTCTTGAAAAACTCCCGATACCGAACTTCGACGGAATGGAAAAGATCGGGAATAATATTCCGCTTTCTCGCATGTTATCATCTCCTCACTGAATTGATATACATAAACGCTTTATATTGTACCTCAAAAATAATAAGAGGTCAAGTTTTTGCGGTTTTCTTTTTTATATGCTTGCGTTTACGCACGGACTTATGTATAATATATCTGTAACCGAAACGCTTAGGAGCAGGAGAGACCACGCTCCGGATTTGGAGGTATATATGACAGATAAGGAAAGATGCGCACATGAGTTTGCGTTGATGTATGCCAGGTTTGCGCTGGACAAAACAAATGATGCTTATGCAAGCAAGCCCGGTGAGACTGCGATCGATTACGCGATCCAATCATATCTGGCAGCAAAGAGTCATTTTGAGAATGCTTCACCGAGATAACGGAGTTCCTATATGAAGTTTAAATCGATCAAAAAAGTCCACGATGGCCATTATATACATCGTTATGATATCACGTACGAAACCGCATCAGGACATGAAAAGGTGTATGAGATGATCAGCAGAAAGCCTGATATCAACAGTCTCAGCACCCTGCATTGCGAACGCCCTGATGCTGTTGTTTTGATCCTTACGGACGAGCCGGAGGAACGTATCTTGCTGAATCGTGAGTTCAGACTTGCGACCGGACAATGGATCTACAATTTTCCGGCAGGATTGATAGACGGTGACGAAACACCTGAGGAGGCTGCGAAACGAGAGCTTTTTGAGGAGACCGGGCTCACACTCTGCGATGTTTCGGATGTCATTCCACTGAGCTACAGTGCTGTCGGCTTTGCCAATGAAACAAATGTCTGTGTTGTAGCTCACGCTTCAGGGACCATACGCCCGAGCGATTCGGAGGTAGAGGAGATCGAGGCCGGGTGGTACACCAAAGACGAGGTTTCCGATCTTCTTAAAAAGGAACTGTTCGCTGCGAGGACACAGGCATACTGCTATATGTGGGCACGTTCTTCATAAAAAACACGATATTTCGTATTGTTTCGCACATATACGCTTGACAAACACTTGAAATTTCGTTATAATTCGAGTGTATGCGTGAGTTCTGACATCCAGAAGGGGATGAAAAGAGGAGCTTCCGTACGGAAACCATTAATCAATATCTATATTTAGGAGGAAATCATGGAGCAGAACAACAACAACGTTTCACCACTTGGTATGATCTTCGGTATCATCAGTTTGGTAGTATCCATCGTTGGTGGTATTACTTTTGGTGTCATCGGTGCAGGTATCGCACTTGTATGTGGTATCCTTGCTATCGTAATGAGCGTTAAGGTTAAGAAAGAGACTGACGGCGCAAAGGGTACAGGCGGTATGGTTATGGGTATCCTTGGTATCGTATTTGGAGCTCTCTTCGCAATCGGATGTACTGTATGTGGAGCATCTGTAATGAGCGAGGCTGGTACAAGCGGCGGTACATGCTACGGATGTGTAGGTATCAAATGCTTCGTAGACAGCAAAACTAACGAGTTTCAGGACGCGCTTAAGGACGCAGCTGAGAATATCGATTGGGGCGAGCTTGCAGATCAGCTCGATCAGTAATATATGTACTCAAAGGGTTGTCGTCTGATGGCGGCAACCCTATTTTTTATATAACAATGTTTTACTAAGGAGAAAACCATGTTTCCATCATTTCATATAGGCGACTTGGAAATACCTCTTTATGGTATTATTTTTCTTGCAGGTATTGCCTTGGCCGTTCTTATCGCCAGGAAATTCTGCATGCGTGCATCCCTACCGAAAGCGGATCTTTTATACGGAACTCTGTATTCCTTTATAGGAATCCTGATCGGATCAAAGATCGTATACTGTATCACCATGCTCCCGAAACTGATAAAGTTATGGGACCTGGTCGAAAAGGCTTATCCGAATTTTTTCAGCAGAATGGCATTTGTACTTACCTACCTGTTCGGAGGATATGTTTACTATGGCGGGCTCATCGGCGCCGTGATTTTTGTATACATCTACTGCAGACAGTACAAAGTTGATTTCCTCGCATTCATAGATGTGTTTGCAGTGATGATACCATTCGTTCATGGCATCGGCAGGATCGGTTGTTTTCTGGCGGGATGCTGTTATGGAATAGAGTATCACGGACCTTTCGCGGTGCATTTTCCATATCAGAGTGGAGTTCCGGAGCTGTCAGAAGTTCCGAGATTCCCTGTCCAATTGTTTGAGGCCGGTCTGAACTTCATCTTTTTTGGAGTGCTGTTGTTCCTGTTTTTAAAAATAGGACTCCGCAAGGGAAAAGTATTAGGCGTTTATCTTATCTACTATTCCATAGTAAGGTTTATACTGGAGTATCTCAGGGGCGACGCGATCCGCGGTGGTATCGGCGTACTGTCTACGTCACAGATCATAAGTATCATACTCCTGCCGATAGGTATATTCCTCACCGTAAAGGGACTGCCGAAGTTGAGAAAAGCAAAAGAAGAGTCGGAAGCGCAACAATAATAACAACAATAGTAATAACAATAAAAAGGCACCCGATGGGTGCCTTTTTATTCAAACTCTATATCCTTTATCTGTATCTTTTTTGTTCCGTGATATACAAAGAACAACGGATGTACACCGTCGGGGATATCCACATCTCCTTCACATCTGATCCACTCCATAGGATCAGCTGATTTTTTGACGGATATCTGCCCTACACTCTCTCCGACCGGCGAAAGGTAAACATCTAAAACTCCCACGATGCCTTCACCGAAATCCGCATCGGGAGCATCGCCCGGTCCGGCCTCCGCTCTTTCGAATCCCTTCTGATCATACCTTTCATCCTTACGTAAAGGCACATCCAAAACTACTTTATTATCCTTTGTTTCTTCTCTTGCTATGACGATTAATTTTTTATTATTAACAAATGAAAAATACTTGTAACCGATCAAAGTATCATCCTCGATCTCACCGATAAATCTGTCCTCGCCCAAGTGAGTTACATTCGGAAATGCATCATCAAAAATACAGTTTGACCCGTGTGGCATATGATGATTTGTAAGGTTACAGCAGATCACCGAAGGATAGCTTCCCTGAGCAGGCAGTGGCCCTCCGTTAAGCCCGCAGCTCGTGATCTCCACCTGGTGTATGCTTCCGTCCTGCTCAATAAAAATCTCCTCGGCACATGCCTGCCTGCTGTAGTCAGACTTGTGTGTGAGCCTGTGGAAAAATACATACCATTTTCCATTTATATTCTCAATACTTCCGTGCGTGGTTCCGGTCATATTGAGGCGATCCTTTGCCTTGCGTCCATCCAGGCCTATATCACCGTTTGAAACTATAGTACCGCCAAAAGTGAAATCTCTGTCAGGCTTGTCGCTCGTCGCATAGCACAGCTCGTGGTTCAGCCACGAGGAGTATATAAAGTAATACGTGCTGTTTATTTTTCTGATGGAAGCACCCTCAAAGAACGGATGCTCCTCAAAGCCGGTTCCTTTCACACGATACGGTATGATGAGCTTCGCTTCTTCTTTTACGGTCAACATATCATCTGCGAGAACGAGCATGGCAGGACCGTTTATCGACTCTCCGGAGTCCATGTATGAAAGGATCTCCTCCCGGGAGCGGTTAAACATCTTTACCTCATCGTCAAGACGCCCGTTCGTCATGAAATCATCTTCCTCTTCATAGCCGTAACGGGTCCCGTAATAAAGGCGGATCACTCCATCATCATTTATTACCGCAGGGTCAAAACAGATGTATTTCTGCATCGGAGTGCCGTCGGCATTCCTCACGAATCCGAGATACTCATAAGGACCGGCCGGCTTATCAGCCACCGCTACACTTATCGGTCCATCGTAACCTCCGTAGCCGTAATCTCCGCCCATGCCGTAGTACAGATAGTATCTGCCATCATTTCCGCAGACCACATCCGGCGCATACATGTATTTACGATTCGGATAATCAGGATCCTGATTCGAACGATAGATCACGCCCTCATACCGCCAATCCGTCAGATCAGTGACAGGTGCGGAATAAGTCACATAGTCTCGCATGCAGTATGTATATCCACCCTCTGCATCATGTGATCCGAAGATATATACACGATCACCGAACACATGCGGTTCCCCATCAGGGATGTATTCGTCGATTGGTAGATACGGGTTAAAAACCATTATGCCTCCGCTTCTTCTTCCTTATACTCTTTTACCTTTTGGAAATCATCAAGCACTTCCTGACTTGGCTTCTTGGTAACAAGGCTAACGATGATGATAGCAAAAAGACTGATAAAGAAACCAAGCAGCAGTGAGTAAAGACCTGTCTTTGCATACAATGTCTCACCGCCAAACGGGATGTAATCCCAGATGATAACGAATGCTCCACCAGTAAAAATACCTGCAAACGCGCCGGCAATATTTGTTCTCTTCCAGAAGAGTGACAATACTACCAAAGGACCGAATGCACATCCAAGACCTGCCCACGCGTCAGACACCAGATTCATGATCGATGAGTTCGGATCCCAGGCGATGACAGTAGCGATCACTGCTACGATAACGACCGTAATACGGCTTACCCAAAGCACCTTTTTATCCGGTGCATCCTTTTTTATAAGGTTTTTATAAATATCCTTCGATACCGATGACGCACAGACAAGAAGCTGTGAATCTGCGGTCGACATGATAGCCGCAAGGATTCCGCAGAGGAAAATACCTCCGATAAATATAAATACCATATTATCCGAGAACACTTTCTGGATCATCTCGATAAACACATTCTCTGAATCCTCAAGTCCCGGGATATATCCGCGTCCTATGATACCGATCACACATGCGGCTGCAAGTGAAACAGCCACCCATACTGTCGCGATGGTCGTGGATTTTTTGATCTCCTTCTCGCTACGTACCGCCATGAAACGAACAAGGATATGAGGCATTCCGCAGTATCCGAATCCCCATGCGAGGTCAGACAGGATGGATGATAACGGATACGGCTCTCCTCCGGCATACATCATATTCAGATAATCAGGATCGGTTACACCACCGGCTGTAAGTGCACCTGCCACATCTCCACCGATTGCAATATATGCAAGGATCGGCACTGTAAGAAGTCCGATAAACATCAGCGCGCCCTGTACAAAGTCCGTCTTGCAGACCGCAAGGAATCCACCCATGAAGGTGTACGCCAGGATAACCAACGCTCCGATAACCATAGCCACATGATAGTCAAGTCCGAATACACGGTTGAAAAGCTTTCCTCCCGAAGCAAGTGCGGATGCAGTATACACCAGGAAGAATATGGTGATAACGATGGATGACAGAGTCATCAGGACTCTTTTCTTGTCATGGAAACGATTGCTGAAAAACTCAGGCAATGTCATAGAGTTGTTCGCCACGATAGTATAACGACGAAGCGGCTTTGCAATAAACACCCAGTTAAGAACCGTACCTATGAAAAGACCAATCGCGATCCATACTCGGCCGGTACCGCCGATATAAATCGATCCCGGAAGACCCATCAAAAGCCATCCACTCATATCGGATGCCTGAGCTGACAGAGCTGCTACCCAGCTGCTGAGTCCTCTTCCGCCAAGGAAATAATCCTCGGTTGTCTTTGTTTTTTTCATGTTGAATACACCGATGCTGACCATCATCATAAGATAGCACACAAATGCGATCAGTATCAGGATTCCCTTTGATGAAAATACTGTTACCATTTTACTTCTCCTTTTTCATAACTAAGGACACACCGAAAAAGTGCATCCTTAAGCTTTTTTATACGTGTAATACTATACCATATGTCGTAAACAAACGCAAGAAAAATATGTATGATCGGCATGTACGTCCTGTTTACAATCCGGGCTCTTTATGGTATAGTTGAGTCGTGATATTTTTATGGAAAAATATCCCCAAGGAGGAGATACATGAGCAAGTACATAATGGCACTCGACGCCGGCACTACGAGTAACCGCGCCATACTTTTTGACAAAAACGGAAAAGTCTGCGCGATGGCGCAAAAAGAGTTTACGCAGTATTTCCCGAAGCCGGGATGGGTTGAGCATGATGCCGGAGAGATCTGGTCGACAATGCTCGGTGTAGCCGTAGAGGTGATGAGTAAGCTCGGCGCCACAGCCTCAGATATCGCCGGGATCGGAATCACGAATCAGCGTGAGACTACCATCGTGTGGGACTCATCAACAGGAGAGCCCATCGGACCCGCCATCGTGTGGCAGTGCCGCAGGACAGCCGAAATCTGTGATGAACTGAAGGCCAGAGGACTTACGGAAAAAATCCGCGCCAAGACAGGCCTCATCCCTGATGCCTACTTCTCCGCCACGAAACTCAAGTGGATCCTTGATCACTACGAAGGCGCCAGAGAACGCGCGAGAAAAGGGGAGCTTAAGTTTGGCACAGTCGAGACCTGGCTCATCTGGAAGCTGACCGGAGGAAAGGTCCATATAACCGACTACTCAAACGCCTCCAGAACCATGATGTTCAACATAAACAAACTAGAATGGGATGATGACATCCTGAGACTTCTTGATATACCCAAAAAAATGCTCCCCACCCCGAAGCCATGCAGCAAGATGTACGGAAGGACAGATGCGAAGCTTCTCGGCGGACGAATAAAAATAGCAGGCGCAGCCGGAGATCAGCAGGCCGCTCTCTTCGGTCAGGCATGTTTCAGAAAAGGAGATGCAAAAAACACGTACGGGACCGGATGCTTTTTACTTGCAAATATCGGAGACAAACCGGTATTTTCTAAAAACGGTCTTGTCACGACTATAGCATGGGGTATTGACGGAAAAATATGCTACGCCATGGAAGGCTCAATCTTTATCGCAGGCGCTGCCATACAGTGGCTGCGCGATGAGCTGCATATGATAGACTCTGCCGCCGAGACTGAAGAGCTCGCGAGCAAGGTCCCTGACTCAAACGGCTGCTATGTCGTGCCGGCATTTACCGGGCTCGGCGCTCCGTACTGGGATCCTTACGCCCGAGGCGTGATAGTCGGACTCACCAGAGGAGTGAACCGAAATCATATCATACGTGCGACGCTCGAGTCCATCGCCTTTCAAACCAATGATGTGATCGAAGCGATGGAGGCTGATCTGGGAGAGAGTATCACCGTCCTTAAGGTCGACGGCGGCGCCAGCGCCAATAACTTCCTGATGCAGCAGCAGTCAAACATCTCTGGGAAAAAGGTCATCCGCCCGGCATCCGTCGAAAGTACAGCTTTAGGCGCAGCCTATCTCGCCGGACTTGCCGTCGGCTACTGGAAGAGTATAGATGAGATACTTGCAAACAGAACTCTAGACAGGACTTTTGAACCCGAGACCGATGATGAGTGGAGAGCGGCGTCACTCAAGGGCTGGATATCAGCTGTGGCTTCCGCCCGAGTTACTGATTCTTCTCAATAAAAAAAAGGCCGGCGGATCAATCCGTCGGCCGTTTGTCATATCATACTCAAATCACCTGATCAGGAACCCGAAATCGTTTTGCCACTGAGCATAAGCTCTCTGCTGCTGTTCACGCTGATTGTTCTGCTGAACGGTAGTGTTTTGCTGAGGATTCTCGAGATTCTGTACGATCTCTGCTCTCGTTTCAGCGTTTATGTTTTGATTTGATTCTTCGTCAAAGGCAGTCTCTACAGCTCCTGTCTGGCGCTCTACCTTATCAATACGGCTGGTGTTCTCAGCCATATCCTTCTCTGTCTGCGACAGACTCTGTTGAGTGTTCTGCAGCTTTTCTTCACGCTTCTCGATCTCAGCCTTGTAGTCGTTCTGTGAGATCTCACCCTTTTGAGCCATCTGCTGAAGCTGAGCATTTGTGTAACCCGCGTAGTTTGTGATGTTCTGCTTGCGAGCCTCATCCTCACCCTGAGCTATCTTCTCACGGCTTGTCTCCTGCTCTTTTTTATCTTCCTCGCGGCGCTCTACCTGTTTTGCTTCTTTTTCTTCGTCATCGAGCTCTTTTTCAACCTGCTCTTTTATGCGCTCTCTGACCTTCTGCTGCTCCTCGACTCTCTGCTCGGTAGCACTCTTCTGATCAGCAGCCTTATTATCCTGAGCCTTTGCATCCCGCTCTGCGGCGAGTCCCTTTTTGCTGATCTCAAGCTCGATACCCTCTTCGGGCTTATCGGTACGCGCAATGTTCTCCTTGCGCATCTGCTCGGCAGCAGACTTGCCGGCCTCCTCGCGCTTGACATCGGACTCGACTCTGGTTTCAACCTTCTGCTCAACCGCTGCACGGTTGGTCTCGGTACTCTGTGTAGTTTGCGTCCTTGCTGTCTGCGCTGCAGACTGAGCGGCATTTGTATTTACCTGGAATGAATTTGCATTTGTCCCTATCATAGCAAACACCCCGCTTTCCAACAGGCTTCCTATCCTGTCATGTTGACCCGTGCCGGTAAACGCCTTCTCAAAAAACGCTTACATCAAAATCGGCACACATACTTATACTTACTATCAGTATAAGCCATATGTGCCGAAAAGTCAAGCCTTTCAGAAGATTTTTTTGCTCCTACCACCCGAGCTCCATAAGCCAGTTGTTCAGTGCTCTGTCTCTGTCCTTCTCACTCATATTCTCATCCTTCGGGCTCTCGTACTCGCCTTTGATATTTCCGTCAACGAGATAGAGAACACGGGAGCATCTCGCAGCTACCTTTGCGTCATGTGTGACCATCATCACGGTCGTGCCTTCTTTGTTCAACTTTACAAGCTCGTCCATAACCTCATTTGATGATGTGCGGTTAAGAGCACCCGTCGGTTCATCCGCAAAGATAACGCTTGGCTTGTTGATCATCGAGCGGCAGATACATGCTCGCTGGAGCTGACCGCCGGAAACCTCGTTGATATCGTTATCCGCAACCTCGATGATCCCAAGCTTCCTCATCAGCTTCTCACCGTCTTCGTATTTTTCTTTTTTGGTTCTTTTATCCTTCTTGCTCTGAACCGCAGGAAGTGTGATGTTGTCAAGGATCGTGAGATTTTTCATCATATACATCTGCTGGAAGATAAAGCCCATCTTGTCAAGTCTGAGTCCTGCGAGCTTTTTATCCTTCATCTGTGTGATATCCTCGCCGTCAAATCTGACCTCACCGCTCGTCGCTCTGTCCATACCGGAAATCGCATACAGAAGCGTCGACTTGCCCGATCCCGACGGCCCCATGATCGCCACCATCTCGCCTTCCTCCACATCGAAGCTCACGTTGCGAAGCACGTTGTTCTGCCTCTTGTTCACCACGTAAGTTTTGCAAACATCCTTAACCTCTAAAAGCTTACTCATATTAACCTCCATTCCGGAGCGTAGCGACGGAGTGGCGACGAGAACATCCAGTTCTCGTCTGCCATCAGTGGCTATTTGTGACGCTCCGGCACAAATAGCCGTGTGAAAAATCAGCATATCAGTGTGATTTTTCACACTAACCTCCAATCTGATTAATTACAGTAACTAATTTTGTTGATGCGTATTTCTATTCGATATTAGCAGTATCCCTGGCAGTAATCTTTTTGGTAAACGTCGCTGTGATCGCCGCCACGACTACCGTCACCACGAGCACCGCGCCCGGATACATGAAAAACGTCTTGAACACATCGATCTTGTACGTCACATCGGTCTTCCCGACCATAGTATAGATCGGATCCCCGAAAAGTTTGGTAAGCGGTATACTAAGCGCTGCAGACAGCACCGCAACCACGATCCCGACTATAACAAACCTCCAGGTATGCCACCTCACTATCGCCCCGTTCGAAAAGCCTATCGCCTTCAACGTAGCTATCTGAGTAACCTCACCCGCGATAAGCGTCCTCTCGGTAAGTATCGTCACGAGAAGTATCACCACCATCGTGATCGCCAGGAGCAGATAAGCCAAAGTCTCCATCATCGGCGCCACCTTCATGCAATCGACACAGTACTCCTCGGCATTCATAACCTCATCTGTGTCAAGTGCCTTTGATACTTTGTCTTTGCGCGCTTCGATCGTCTCGGCATCCGGATGATCATCAAAGTTTATCTGGAGCCCCATCGCAGAGGAATAATGCATGATATCCACCGGCGCATCCGTATGAAACCTGATAAGCTCACCCATATTGTTCATGGTCTCATACAGCTGAGTGACTATACAGTCCATATCCTTGTCAGCGAAGTGGACCGTGATCCTGTCACCTATACCGATATCCAAAAACTTCGCAACAGCCGGTGTGATCGCGATCTCGTCCGGCGCTGACGGAGCCGAACCTTCGATGTAGGCATAATCATTGATATCTGTTCCCATACCGCACTGGAAGGTATAACTGTAATCCTTTCCCTTTACGGTGATGGGATATTTGTACTGCAACTCCACACATACATGCGCAGGCATGCCTTCATCCGCGAGCTTCTTCTCAAAACCTTCCAGCTTATCCCGTATACCCTCCAAAGATCCGCTGCTCATATAATCCATGGTTTTATCCACATCCATGATATACAGATCCGATACTGTTCCAAAGCTGTCCGCAAATGCATCACTACGCATGGTCGACGATATATTTACCATGATGAGCACCAGCGCGGTACACAGGAAAAATGTCAAGACAATCGTGAAAAATCTTTTCGGTGCACTGATGACATCGTTAAGTGCCAGATAACCTCCGGTCTTAAGATGTGTTTTTCTCAAGTGGTACTTATTTTTCTTTTTAAAACGCTCTCCGCTCTGACCTGATCTGATCGCATCGAGCGGTGTAAACTTTTTAACCCGTCCGGTAAACAAAAGTCCAAAGAGCAAACATATAAGCACTATGCATATCGCCCCGATGATATTCCAGATGATATCATTTGAGTTTTTCAGCATGATCGCTTTTGAGCTTTCCTTCAAAAGGAAACTTCCGAACGGAATACTGATACCAAATCCGATCGCTGATCCGATCAAAGCCATCGCCAGATACTTGACTATATAGAGTGAGCGAATACGGGCATTTTTTATACCGATCGCCTTCATGACTCCGATCTCTCTGAACTCCTCTTCGATGGAAAACCTGATCGAGAATCTCAGTATCACGAGCGACACGATGATCAGGCATGCACTCATGATAAGCATCACTATCGCTAAGATCATATCCATGAGATAAGATGTTTTTATAAGGTTTCTGTCACCGTCAAACGCAACGTTGCTGGCGTTCGTCAGTGCCGACTTGATCGCCTTCGTATCATCCGTGTCGATGTAGCAGGCCTGTCCCATATATGAATCCTTGACGACCTGCTTTTCTATAATCTTATTATAATCATTATCATTTATTATAAATCTTCTGTTGCCGACGATCGCTCCTCCGAGGAATGCATCCTTGCAGATGCCGATTATTTTTTCCTTTAATTCGACACCGTTGTGCATGATCTTTATCGTATCGCCGACCTTTTTTTCGGAGTCATTCAAAAATCCGTTTGATACATAAACCTCGCCTTCCTTCGGCTCGCTTATCATATCATTGTTTTCGTCGTAGAACTTTAATACCGTCTTTTTCCCCGACATGATCAGATTCGCACCCGACGTGGAAGCGTAGTCAATATATGACCCGTCTTCATTTCTGATGTTTTTCTGAGACGCATAGATCGTCTCCTCGATGCGGTAATCTTTGATCTCGGGTGTGTCCTTCAAAAAATCATCCAAGGCCCCCACTGCGTGATCGCCCATCGTAAGGATGTTGTAATCTCCGACACCCGCCTCATCAAGGTAGTTATCAAGTCCCGATGTAACTGCCGTGATGTTGTTTAAGCCGCTCGCCATAAACATAGATGCGATGATGATGAAGATAAAAAGGATCGTGTTCATCGTCTTTTTTCTCTTCAGATCGCGTTTTAACATACGTAAGAACATCGCTTTCCTCCCTTAAAAAAAAGATAGTCTCATACAGCTTCTTTTCTGTATCTGAGGCTATCATATCAGATCAATTCTTAAACAAACCTTAAATCGTTTTAATTATTTTGCAAAAATCCTCCGAACTGCATAGGTACAGTACTTTTTAGGACTGAACATACAGCCGTATCATGCCTTTTTTACGACGACTACACCCGCAAAGGTTTCATCACCTGCTGTAGCATATATATCTCCGTCCATTCTCTTCATCAGCTCTTTGCTTATATAGAGACCCAGTCCCGAACCCTTTTTTTCACCGACGTTACTGCCCCTGTAAAATGAATCAAAGAGATGGACCATCTCATCGTCCTTTGGGGACTCACCCGTGTTTGTTACATGGATAAGTAAAGCACCATCCTCCTCGGAAAAACTGATCGTGACCTTCTGACCGTCGCCGTATTTGATGGCGTTTTCAAGGAGGTTCTGGATGACCTCGACAAGTCTGTCCTTATCACCCTTAAGCAGAGGATTAGCGTGATCAGCCACCGTATACTCTGTGTGAAGTGATGCAAACTTATCTATATAATAATCATTTATTTCACCTATCACATCCGACAGATAGTACTCTTCATCTTTCACCTCGAGCGCGATAAAATCTTCTCTTGAAGCCGCAGTGATCTCATCGATATAGCGGCGGAGTTCCTCGGCATTTTTCTTGATACCGGCATAAGCATCGGCCTGCTTTTCGGGTGTATCGTAGAGTCCGGATGAGAGCGCTTTTTCGTAAAGCTCGATCGCAGAGAGTGGGGTTTTTATATCGTGAGAGAGTGAGAGCATCAGAGTTTTTCGCTCCTTCTGATAAGCCTTCTCTCTTTCTCTGCCCTCTTCGAGCTGTTCACGGAGCATATCCATACCCCAGATGAACTTCCCGAATACTCTGCTCTTTTCTTCGTTTATCGGCGCAGAGAGATGGCCTTTCGCGAGGTCGACTGTAAGTCTTTCCATCTCAGCAAACGGTTTTATCACCTTTTTATGGATAATATAGAATAAGATCAGAGTTATGATCAGCATCATGAAAAAACCTATATTCATGTAAATAAGTGCGTCATAGGAAGGATCTTCTTTATATTCAAAACGATAGAACTCACCGTTTATCTCAGAGACTATATATTTTTCATTCGTCGTATCGGCGTTTTTTAATGGCTTCACTTCGATAATATGCGGATACAGGGTGCGGTCAAAGCTGACCTCACCCTGATCTTTGATATCCTTATTTTTCAACTCATCGCCCAGTCTTTTTGCTTCGACCAGATACATCCTACCGGCACTGTCTGAGGAGGATACATACATCCAATTTCCCAGACCGATCAGAATTATCTCTGCGATGATTATTATTATCAGTATCTTTTTCATATTACTCGAATCTGTAACCTACTCCCCATACCGTAACTATATGCTTTGGATTTTTGGGATCTTTTTCTATCTTTTTTCTGAGACTGTTTATATGTACGTTTAGCGTCTGTGGTTCCGACTCGGAATCACTACCCCAGATAGTATTGAAAAGGTATTCTTTTTTCATCGTAGTACCTTTATTCTCTATAAGTATTTTTAAGAGCTCAAACTCTTTACCGGTAACGGGGACATCTTTATCCTTTACGGTAAGTGTCTGCTTGGCAGAGTTCAGTACAAGGTCTCCCTCTTTCATCTCCTCAACCTCGTATTTGCGGCGGAATATTCCCTTTATCTTTGCAAGCAATATGTCGATGTCATAAGGCTTTTCAATATAGTCATCAGCGCCGAGTTCAAGTCCGGTAAGCTGGTCTGACTTATCTGTCCTAGCGCTCGCTATGAGTATGGGGGTGTTTGCTTTTTCGCGGATTTTTGAGCATACGGAAAAGCCGTCCATACCCGGCAGATTGATGTCGAGTACGACCAGCTTTGCTCCATACATCTCAAATATTTTTAATGCTTTTTCACCACTGTCGGCGATGCTCACCACGTAGCCCTCACGCTCGAGAAAGTCATTTAGAAGCGTGGCTATTTCCTTGTGATCTTCTACTATCAGGATATCAAGCATCGTTACTCTCCTACTCAGATCATCCTTCTATCTCGGCGGAAACATAGGTGTATCCCGTCGAATCGATAATATTTTTCAGCACCTCTTCATCAGGTGCATTCTCCGTAACGAAGGTCACAATATCTTTTTTATGAGAGGCCTTTACCTTCTTTGCATCCGTGAAAACACGACGGATCGCATCAGCCACGTGAGCCTCGCACATCCCGCACATCATTCCCTCTACATGAATTGTTGTCTTTGCCATTATAAGCCCTCCTTTTCATGGTTTCTGCTTCATACATTATACAATGCCGGGAGCGAAATAACAAGCATTTTGTTCCGCTACACTCCTCTTGAGATTCTGTCAGAAGGAGCAATTCTTCTATGGGATCGGATGAAGCGTATCGATCGTAGAAAACAGCTTTTTCTTCGCCTTACTTATCACCGGTTTCCTGAGCACATTCGGGACTGTTGGCGATGTCGCTATACCACGGATAAACTTTATCTGCGAATATCCCGCGATGATCCGGTTTATCTCTTCGAGCTCTTTTTTATCCGATGTATTAAAATACTTCGCCAGGATGATTTCCCATACCCTTGCAAATTCCTTTGGTCCGAGGACTCCCTTGATCTTTCCCCATCCGTGCTTTGCAGCCGTCACATATACCAGATGCATTGATGACAGGTCAAGTATGGGATGTCCCAAACCGGAGTCTTCGACATCTATAAGAACGATCTCCCCGTTTTGATACATCATGTTTCCGGGATGAAAATCCTGATGGATAAACGTGTTTCTCTCCGGAATATCATCAATCAGCTTCATCAGCCTTGCCGTCTCATCTTCGGTGTAGTAGCCACGATCCGCCGCGGCGCGTATGTCAGCTCGCGCATTATTCCTGGCATCCTGCAGAGAACCCGGCTCCAACTCGATCTGATGGAGTTTGATGAGTGTATCCGCTATCATATTTGCATACCTGTCTAAGTCGTCCGGATGAGACCCCATTTCCTGAAGCATGGACTTTGCATCGATCATCTCATATACAACTCCGTAATCCTCTCCGACTTTGACAACATCAAATGCGATAGCCGAAGGAATCCCTTGTACAAAAACGCTTTTGGTAACCTCTTTGTTCTTGCGTATCTTCTCAAGACTGTTGCGTTCTCCGTAGTACACCTTGGCTATGGTTTCCGGATCCAGTCGGTAAACAACTCCGTTTCCGCCTTCGCCGATCATCTCACATCCTTCAACACTGATCTCTCGAAGTCTCTTTTGAACGTCAAAAAGATCCGTAAACCCGGTCGTATCAAAAATGTCAAAAACCTCAGGAGAAACCTCGGTAACAGCAATCTCCGCTCCCACACTCTTTCTCACCTTCATCAACACACGGAGACCGGCGCTTGAGATGTAGGCAAGCTCTGAGGCATCAAAAACCGGATTTGCCCCCTCGTTCTCGGAAAGGATTCTCTGGATTTCTTCATCAATCTGAGATGCATTGTTGGTATCGATCCTTCCCTCAAGAAAAATAGTTATTTCCTTTTCTTTTTTTTCTGATTTCATTTACACCTCCTGTACTTTGCACATTCCATAGCTAAACAGCTTTTCCTTTTTAATAAAACGAACATATCCATACATCAGCCCAATCGCCACCACCGGTCCTGACGCTATACCTGCCGCTATTCCCTCAAGTGCGATCTGCCCGAACAGCATCGAAAAAAGTATCGGCAACACAGCAATAGCCATACCGATCATTACGATCGCGCGAAGCACTCTTCTCGTGTATTGGTAGAATACTCCTGCAATACGTGAAAAGCATATAAAGATTGTTGCAGGAGCCAGTATTATGAGCATTATAGTTGCGCGCCCGGCAGTCTCGGCATCATCGATATCAAAAGCCGCCGGCATAATGAATGACATACACAGTATGATGGCGGTCAGCACAATACCCTCTATCATAGCTGCACGTTTTGTGATCTTTATGGAATAATCCATACGTTCACTGCTGTTTTTACCTATACTGTCATTCATCGCAACAATTTCATATTCACTTATTCCTTCGCTCAGATAAAACACGATCTCAAAGACATTTATCACTATTGCTACGGCTGCGACTCCGGATGCTCCGTAGTTTTCAAGAGTATTGGTATTTACCAACATTTCAAACAAAATCATAAATATAGCAAGTGCGCTTTCCGGGAAACCTACCCTTGCTATCTCCAGTACTTCCCGGAAGTTCAGGTGCCATCTGAACCTGATCCCGTGTTTTTTTGTGAATAAAAATGTGCATACTATAAGGAGCTCAACCATGTTCGATATTACCGAAGCTAATCCCACTCCAAAAAGTCCCATCTGAAGACCAAGCTGCCAGGAGAGCAAAGCATTTATGCCTACTCTGGATACGCCCGCAACATAATACTGCACATAGCCACCGCGATACAACACATATGTAAGTAAAAAGGTATCAAACAAAACCACAAGCGGATCGAACCGCATCGCGTTGAAGTAATCCAGCGCACCATCATACACAGCCGGATCATCCGCCACAAGCCGGACAAGATCGGGCGTAAAAAGAGTATAAATCGAAGTCAGAATAACCCCGCAAATACCGCACACTATCAACGTCTGGCTGAATAAATCTCCCATTTTTTTGTGGTCGCCTGCACCATGTGCCCTTACTACAAACGCTGCTGCAGCTACACTTATGAGATATCCGATAAACACTTCAAAATACATGTACGGTTCTATTAGATTGACAGATGCAAACGCCTCATCCGTAGAGATATTTCCGATCACAATCTCATCTACTAAAATCCCTATCTCTTCAAGTAAAACGCCAACAGTTGCCCCGATGAATAACGGGAAGAATCTTATATCTCTTTTATCCGGCATGAAATAAATCCTCCTATCTTAATTTTGATCATATTTTACCAGAAAAGAACTTCTGTTAAAACTCATTGTTGTCAGGTGTCGGTTGTCGAAATCTCTCTTCTCCAGATAAGACGCAACAGTATAAGCAGAAAGAGATTTGATGCTTAAGTCCTCATCTGCCATATCGAAAGAAACCCCTCCGTCCTTTGAGATGAGTTGAACCCCCTCAGGTCTGATAAATACCGTACATTCGGCAAGAACTGCTTTGTTATCATTCATCTGCCTTATGAACATATTCATCTCTTCTACAAGCAGCGTGACGCGACCGATCGTTCGGTTATCTACGCTGTGATCATGTAAAAGCGTCTCAATCTCGTGCTGCACCCTTATGATATCCTCCGGATCAGTACTCAGATTATAGATATAACCGGTTTCGTCCCCGAAAGTCCTATTCAGAAGCAACGGACTATCCTCCTTGCCATAACGGAGCCTTAAGAACAGGACCACGGCAAAGTATGCAACAATCGGTCCTCCTAAAAGACCGACAAATACGCCGAATATATCCAGAACTACTCCAAATATAACAACAAGAGGTACACTGAAGATGATATCTCGCATGGCACAGGCGATAAGTCCCAATAGTATCCTCTCTATGATCAGATAGTAGGATGTAACAAGATATAACAGACTGACAAAAACAGAGCCAAGTGCCGTCACACGTACAGTCTCCTGCACATAATGGGCGAGTTCGGGCGATGTTACGTCCAAAATAGACGGCACAAATGGTGCAAAAATTATCAATGCGACCGATACTGCTATTCCCTCTATGATAGCCGTTTTCCGCGCAAGCGCATAGATGTAGCGCAAACCATCTTTGCTGTGTTCCCCGTAGTATACGCTCAGAATAGGTGAAACCGCCTCTCCGATGCCGTCAAAGAGTAACTGAAACTCCCTACACAGTGTTATGGTTGAGACTATGATCAGATACTGTGAACCGAACCTCGCACTGATAAAAACATTAAGTATCGCAGCGAAAGCAGCGAGGAAAAGGTATGAACTGGAATCGATGATGCTGTAGCGCACCACATCCTTTAATACTCTAAACGAAAAATAAAGATTGAACCGAAGAGAATTGCTCTTCTTCAAAAAGTGGATCAGATAGATCAGCAGAGAAACGGCATCAAATATGAATGAAGCAAGCCCGATGCCCCTGATCCCCATAAACTGACTCAACACAACTGAAAAAACGATGTTACCAAGACCCTGCACACCGCTTGCAATGGTGGAGATAGTCTCATCACCATCGCTGTATACCGCTTCACCTATGAACATCTGTACGGGCATGATCAGGATCGTAAATCGCATCCAGGAAAGATAACCCGAAGCCTGCGAAAAAATCTGGCCGGTAACACCATCGCTTTTTAAATATGCCTCTCCAAACAGACTTATCGCTACAAACATAATTACTCCGACCACAATGGACATAAGTAACCCCAGACCGAAAACCTGATCGGCTCTTTTCTTGTTGAACTTGCCCATCTCGGTAGAGTAAAGGATCGGTACTCCTAACGATATCACAGATCCGAAAAACGCTGCAAGCGAATACATCGGAGTCACCAACGTGACGCCTGCTACAGCATCTGAGCCAACAACGATACCGGCAATAATGGAATCCGACATCAAAAGCAAGGAAACCACTGTCATGGTCAAAGTACCGCCAAGCAGCATGGAATAAAACTTTTTTGACATCAGCGTGGGCCGGTTTTTCTTTAATAGACTCATCTGTCTTCCTCCGAAATATTATTCATTTCCCCTGTACTCAATATACGGCCATTATACCATTTTCTTTTCTGATTATCAACAGATTATTCCTTCCCGGAATCTAAAAAGAAAACGACGCCCGATCGGACGCAATGTCATTTAGTTAAGATGACAAACGAAAGAGTTCTATACCAAAACTGGTA
>CAMVOY010000022.1 GCA_947169235.1 uncultured Lachnospiraceae bacterium
CCTCAAGAGCAACAGCATCGTCGATGTTCATCTGATAGCCCTCGTTGATAGCCTTTTTGCAGTTACGTACTGCGATCGGAGCCTGAGCGGCGATGCCGTTAGCCATCTTCTTTGCCTGCTCCATAAGCTCAGCCTGCGGATATACAGCATTTACAAGACCGATTCTGAAAGCCTCGTCAGCCTTGATATTGCGCGCACCGAAGATAAGCTGCTTAGCCATGCCCATAGGTACGAGACGCGGAAGTCTCTGTGTACCGCCGAATCCCGGTGTGATGCCGAGTCCAACCTCGGGCTGACGGAACATAGCGTTATCTGAGCAGATACGGATATCACAGCTCATGGAGATCTCGCATCCTCCGCCGAGTGCGAATCCGTTCACTGCAGCGATAGTCGGGATAGGAAGCTTTGCGAGCTTCAAAAATACATCGTTCCCCTTTTTACCGAAAGCCTCTCCTTCAGCCTTGGTAAGTGTGCTCATCTCACCGATGTCAGCACCGGCGACAAAACTCTTCTCACCTGCACCCGTAATGATGACGCAACGGATTGCATCGAGATCGATGTTATCCAGTGTCTGATCAAGCTCATCCAACACCTGAGAGTTAAGCGCATTCAGAGCTTTTTCACGGCTGATGGTGATGATAGCGATCTTGTCTTCAACCTCATACTGAATGAATTCCATTAGAAAATACCTCCTAATTATTTCTTTGTAAGACTTCCCACACGAGCGGCGTGAGGCTCAGTCTTTTAGTAAACTAAACCAGCCGGTCATCTGACCGGCCGGTTATAAGTTCTGAATCAATCCATCTCAACGATAGTTGCGCATCCCATACCACCGCCGATGCAGAGCGTAGCCAGACCCTTCTTAGCGCCTGCCTTCTTCATCTCATGAAGAAGTGTAACCAGGATACGGCAGCCTGATGCTCCAACCGGATGTCCGAGTGCGATCGCACCACCGTTCGGGTTGAGCTGCTTGTCAACATCGATTCCGAGATCCTTTCCTACTGCTACTGACTGAGCAGCGAATGCCTCGTTAGCCTCGATGATGTCGAAGTCAGAAATGCTCATGCCTGTCTTCTCCATAACCTTCTTTGTAGCAGCAACAGGTCCGATACCCATAACCTCCGGACGAACACCTGCAAGTGCTCCTGCAACAAATGTAGCCATCGGAGTAACACCGAGCTCCTTAGCCTTCTCCTCGCTCATAACTACGATAGCAGCTGCACCGTCGTTGATACCTGATGCATTTCCTGCTGTTACGAATCCGTCTTTATTGATAGGACGCATGCCTGCGAGCTTCTCAAGAGTTACGTCAGGACGCGGTCCCTCATCTGTATCGAAGATAACAGTCTCTTTTCTCTTCTTAACCTCTACCGGAACGATCTCATCCTTGAATGCACCGGTCTCGAGAGCCTTTTTGCATTTCTGCTGTGAGTTGAATGCGAACTCGTCGAGCTCCTCACGTGTAAGTCCCCACTCGTTGCAGATGTTATCAGCTGTCTGGATCATGTGATAGTCGTTGAATGCATCCCAAAGGGCATCCTTAACCATCGTATCCACGAGCGCACCCTGGCTCTGTGACGGCCAAGTCATACGATATCCGTAACGACCCTGCGGGATAGCATATGGAGCCATGCTCATGTTCTCCATACCACCTGCTACGACCACATCAGCATCTCCTGCCATGATCATCTGTGCAGCCTGGTTTACACAGTTAAGACCTGAACCGCAGACAACGTTAGATGTTACAGCCGGGACCTCGATCGGAAGTCCTGCCTTAAGTGTAGCCTGACGTGCCACGTTCTGTCCCTGTCCGGCCTGAATTACACAGCCCATGTATACATGATCAACCTGATCAGGCTTCACGCCTGCACGGTTGAGAGCCTCCTTGATCACGATAGCTCCAAGATCCGCTACCGGGATTGTTGAAAGGCCACCGCCCATCGTTCCGATCGCTGTACGACATGCACCTGCTAAAACAACCTTTTTTGACATGAAATAGTCCTCCTTATAATACATTATTTTACACATGTTACGAACTTTTGTCACAATTGTGACAGTCTTGTTCTATCATAACAAAAATGGCTGACATTGTCAATGATTTAACGAACGAAAAATGATAAAAATTTCGGAGCAGTATACAATACTTGTACGGGCACGCTTTCGCTTTTTTCTCGTACGTCACGTTGCATGCACGGAAAATACCCGTGCTACGCAACGACGTACGAGACACATCCCGTACAAGTATGTATTTCTGCTCCTCATTATTAGTTTTTCGCTCGTCGGGCATCAACAAAAATGTGCATGCAGCCATTTATGCTACATGCACATACTCTTTTATTTTTTTGCTTGGAGGGCATCAACGACTGCGGGCGGGACCATTTTTGATACGTCTGAACCGTAGTGCGCGACCTCCTTCACGATTGTCGAGCTCAAAAATGCATACTCTAAGCTGGTCGTGAAAAACATAGTATCCACCTCAGGCTCGATGCTGTGATTGGTCTGAGCGATCTGCATCTCCGTCTCGAAGTCGGTGACGGCGCGCAGACCTCTGATGATAAGGTTTGCGCCGTTTTGCTTGGCGAAGTCGATAGTCAGCCCCTCAAATGTTTTTACCTTTACATTCGGCAGATGCTTTGTCGTCTCCTCAAGGAGCTTCACCCTCTCCTCCCTTGTAAACAGAGGATTCTTCGCGCTGTTTACGAGCACACCGATGATGAGCTCGTCGACCACCTTTGATGCTCGCTCGATGATATCGAGATGTCCGTAGGTTACCGGATCAAAGCTTCCGGGATAAATTGCTTTCATTCGTTTTACCTCTTATTTGATCTGCGCCACAGGTTCATCTTCTCAGCCTCTGCGATAAGCTCGTCTCTGAAATCCGGATGAGCGACGCTGATCAGCTTCTCCGCACGCTCCCATGCAGAACCACCCTTGAGGTTCACGATACCGTACTCGGTTACAACATACATCACGCACGGTCTCGGATCTGTCACTACAGCACCGTCAGCCAGGGTCGGGCGAATACGTGATACGGTCTCTCCCGCTTTGTTTGTGAAAGTCGATGAAAGGCAGATGAAACTCTTTCCGCCCTTTGACTTATACGCACCGAGGACGAAATCAAGCTGACCTCCCGCACCTGAGATATTTTTGGTTCCGGCTGACTCGGCGTTTACCTGTCCGTAAAGGTCAATATCTATCGCATTATTTATAGAAATAAAATTATCGTGTGCCGAGATAACATCTATATCATTTGCATAGTCTACAGGCACGCTCATACACTCAGGGTTGTTGTCCAGATAATCATAAAGCTTTTTGGTTCCTGCTCCAAAAGCATAGGTCTGGCGACCTTTGTTGATATTTTTGCATCTGCCGGTTATCTTGCCCGCCCTTGCCATGTCGACAAATCCGTCAACATACATCTCCGTATGGACACCGAGATCCTTCAGATCTGACTCTGCGATGAGAGCTCCGACGGCGTTTGGCATACCTCCGATTCCGAGCTGCAAGCATGCTCCGTTCGGGATGCGCTCCACGATGAGCTTTGCCACTGCCTTGTCGATGTCAGTCGCAGGACCTCCTGCCGGAAGCTCGCCGATAGGCGGGTTATCTCCCTCTATGATTCCCGTTACCTGTGATACGTGGATTCTCTCATCGAATCCGCCCAGACAACGAGGCATATTTGTATTTACTTCAACATAGACTTTCTCTGATCTTGAGATAGCTGCTGCCATATGAGATGCGCTCGGTCCGAAACTGAACCATCCGTGAGCATCCATCGGTGATACCTGGAACACATTTACCGCGATGTCGTCCTCGAGATCACGATAGTATCTCGGAAGCTCCGAGTAGCGGATCGGTCCGTAGAAAGAGAACCCTTCCGCGATAGCTTTTCTCTCCACTCCGCTCATATGCCATGAGTTCCATGTAAAGTGGTCTGCCGGATTTTCGATCTTAAAAATCTCCGGAACCCACATAAGGATTCCTCCGCGAACCTTCACATCCTTGAGGTTTGGCATTTTTTTAGCGAGTGCCGCGTCAAACGCCACAGGCGTATTTGCGCACCAGCCGAAGTCAACCCAGTCTCCGTCCTTTACCTGCGCAGCCACGTCATCTGCAGTTACCAGTTTCTGTTTGTAAATCTCCTGATAGTCCATGTTATCCTCCTCCTTTTTTTTACTGTTCATAAATATCATCTTGCCAAAGCTTCTCTAACATAGCAAGTTCATTTCTTACCAACCACTCGGCATCAGCCTTACTAGCACACCGGCCTGCCGACGATATCATTTTTGCTGCCGCCATAGCCTGTACCACGGGCGCCCCATGTCAGATCGACCATAGGCCTCTTCCCTTCAAAACCGTACAACTGATAGCCTGTGATCATCTCCACATGACTTATGCCTTTATATCTTCCGTTTTTGGCACCTGTTAAAAATAAACAGTCACCCGGCAGATACTTAAGCTTTTTAATACTATTCCAATTGAACTTCCCGACCTTACGCTTGTGCTTTACGCACCACTCGCCAAGCTCGGCAGCAGTCGGTGCATATCCTTTTGCTCCCGCTACGCAGATGCCTCCGGCTTTATACGATTTCCATACGAGAGAACTGCAGTCGTAGAAACCTTTCTTCATACGTTTCGGTTGCGAATACTTCCAGTGTGTTCCGATGAAGGTCGCCCTCGCACAGGACTTGGTCACACCCTTTTTAACAACCGATACGATACATCCGACACGACTTCCGTCTATGTCGGCGTATATGATCGCGTTTCCGATTCCCTTTCCTTTGACTTTACCGCTACCGGATACCGAAGCTACCTTATTATTCGATGACTTCCATGATGGTGACCCCGGATAGTTTTTTAACTTCAGCGTAAAGCTCTTCCCTTTATCCATGACACGTGTTTTCGCTGATATACTGATCATCTCACAGCTAATATGTACAGTGAAAGGAACTCCGTTCAGATAGAAAGTGACATCTCCGTAACCGGTCTCTTCCAGGTTGATCGTAACGGTTTTTTTCTTCTCATCAAGAGAGATGCTACTGCACTCCAGAGTGCCGGTCACTTCTCCCAGGTTCACGGAAGAATACGTGAGATCAACCGATCCGGAAAGCCTTACGTTAGCTGTTCCTGATGCATACTCATCCATCATATACAGTGTCACATCTTTGTTCTCAAGAGTCATTGATGATGTATCGCATGATGCAAGAAAAACAAATGTCGTTTTCATGCTTCCACAGGTCGCAGTGACCGTTGCCTTTCCTCCACCGACGATACGATAGGTATGCTCCTTCTCATCGATCTTTACTACGGACGGATCATCAACGCTGTACTGTATCTGCTCACCCTCGAACTCGTCATATGAAAGATACTTACTCCTGTTATTCGAAACTGCCGGATCGTCATAAAAATCATCCTCATCATATGACGAAAAGGTTATGCGCCCCTGATCACCATAGAAAAAAAAACTCGGAGAAAACTCTTCCTCACCATAATCACCGGGATAACCATAGGCTTTCTCTGTGATATCAACCCCGTTATAAAGAGTTATATTTCTGTAAGGATACTTCTTTATATCATAGTACTCATTATCATCATAGTAGTCATCATAGTAGTCATCATAGTCATCGTCATCGTACGGTTCATCTTCATCGTCATCATAAGCCTCTGTCTTTAAAAACGTCCCGACTTTTGACGACTTCGCATCCGCAGTTTTTGAAGGCGAACCGAATACAAATATTATCACTACCGCTAAAATGATCGCAACTACACCTATCCCGATAAGCACTTTCGGATTAGCCCTTTTCATTGGCTCAAAAGGACTGGTGTGAAGATCCTTGTATCTGTCATTAATGATCTCTTCGATCATCTCTTCGTTTTTATCTTTATTCTTTTCTTCGTTTTCCAATACCGGTTCACCCCTCGTATTTCAAAATTGTCCTTAAAAAAATCTCCGTAAGAATCACACATCTGTTTCCAAATCTCCGCCGAGGAATTTCGGCAGACTCTTTCCGTCCTTCTTCCATGCATAGTACTCGGCTGTGGCTGCAAACATAACATCACCTGAAGAGTTCAGCGCAGTCTCTAAGCTATCCTGGATAACTCCGATGATGAAACCGACACCGACCGCCTGCATAGCGATCTCATTTGGGATACCAAACATAGAACAAGCCATCGGGATCAGCAACAAAGATCCTCCTGCCACACCTGAAGCTCCACACGCTCCGAGCGTTGCCAAAACACTTAACAAAAGCGCCGACCAGAAGTCAACCGATACTCCCATAGTATTTGCGGTAGCAAGCGAAAGAACGGTGATAGTGATCGCTGCACCATCCATGTTTATCGTTGCCCCCAGAGGTATCGCCACGGAGTACATATCCTCATCGAGTCCGAGTTTCTCACACAATTCCATGTTTACGGGAATATTTGCCGCCGAACTTCTCGTGAAAAATGCCGTGATACCACTCCCTCTGAGACACCTTAATACCAGCGGATACGGATTCCTGCGAAGGAACAAAAATGATATAAGAGGATCCACGATAAGTGCCACACCGAGCATACAGCCCACGAGTGTCAGCACCAGCGAGCCATACTCGGAGAATATCTCAAGCCCGGTCGCAGATACGGATGAGAACACCAGCCCCATGATACCAAAAGGCGCCAGATTGATGACCCATTTAACCGCAGTCGTAACCATCTCTGCGAGATCCGCGATGACATTTTTAGTGTTATCAGATCCGTATTTTTTGAGCGCCAGTCCGAATATGACCGCCCACGTCAGGATACCTACATACTGCGCGTTCACGATCGCGGATATAGGATTTTGTACCATCGTAAGCACCAGATTCTTAAGCACCTCTCCGATACCGCTGACGACAGTCTCAGCCTGATAAGCATCTGTAAGAGTAAATGTCTGCGGAAAAATAAAGCTCACGCACACGGCTATAAACGCAGCCAAAAATGTACTTAACATGTATAAAAATATCACGACACCGAATCTCTTGTCCAGCTTCCCTCCGCCCTTTGATAAAGAGCTTATGACCAGAATGAACACTAGAACAGGAGCCACACCCTTGAGCGCTCCTACAAACACCTCACCGAATATCGAGATCCACTCCTGTCCCGGCACTAAAAGCCCCAGTATCACTCCGAGCACAAGTCCGATCAGGATCCTCAAAACAAGAGATATTTTATTGTAACCGGCTACTATTTTTTTCAATACATTCACTCTTATTTACCCCCATATTTTATAATGATATTTTTAGTTTTAACCGTTACTCCTTTTGAGCGACAGGATGTCAGCTTTTATCAAAAATGATCGAAACGATCATACATATCGCAAGCAAAAACGGATAGAACAAAAACGGTATGATGGAAACACTGGATATACCGCAGATCCCGGCCGCCACCAAAAGCTGCGCACCATACGGAATGATACCCTGAAACACACACGAACATGTGTCAAGTAACGATGCGACCTTCTTCGGTTCAACTCCATACTCATTTGAAATATCCTTAGCAATAGGTGCCGCGATAACGATCGCTACTGTATTATTTGCCGTCGCAACATCCATCATTCCCGTAAGCGCACATATCCCCAACATGCCACCTTTTTTGCTCTTCGCATGTTTTCGTATAAAAGAAAGGATCGCTTCAAAGCCCCCGTGCTCCCTCATAAGAGCGCTGATGGACGCCACCAGGATAGTCACTATCATCGTCTCGAACATCCCACCGGTACCATCGCCCATCGCGGTGAGCGCAGTATCAAAAGATATAGTTCCCGCCGCGCCCCCTATCAGGAAAAATAACACTATACCGATCCCCAAAACAGCGAATACATTTAACCCTATCAAAGCCAGGATCAACACGATAAAATACGGCAAAGCAAGCCATATATTATACTCAAAAGAACCCATCTGTGTTCCCGCATTTTGCACAGAATAGATTATCAGGATAATAAGTGTGATCACTGCAGCAGGCAGGGCTGTTTTTATGTTCGTTTTGAACTTATCCTTCATCTCCACACCCTGCGTTCTCGTAGCTGCGATGGTCGTATCGGATATCACCGACAGGTTATCTCCAAACATTGCCCCACCGACGACGGAAGCAACCAGGACCGCCATACTCATACCCGTGCTGTTTGCAACCTCTGCAGCTATCGGAACTATGACAGTGATGGTTCCCACGCTTGTTCCCATCGCCATCGATATCAGGCACGCTACGATAAAAAGTCCCGGTATCGCAAATCCTCCGGGTATGACACTCAGAAGCAGATTTGCGGTACTCGCAGCTCCGCCGGCTGCCTTGGCAAGACCTGAGAAAGCACCTGCCATCAGAAAGATAAACAGCATGATAACGATATTGTCATCACCGATTCCCTGCGCGCACACTTTTATCTTTTCATCAAACGACAGCTTTCTGTTTTGTAAAAATGCCACGATCAAAGCAAATCCAAATGCAACAACCACGGACATAACATAAAAACCCATCCGCCCTTTCTCAGGTGCGATGTACTCAAAATATATGCCGGTCCCCAAATACAAAACCAAAAACACAGCTATCGGAAGAAGCGCTTTTGGATTTGGTTTAATTTCTGATCCACCTGACATAAAATCACCGTCCATCAAACCCCGAATCATGTCCGTCCTCATAGATAAATGCAGCATGATAGTCGGGCTTATTTTTCAAAACTTCTTTTGCTTTATCCTCGCCCATTACAAAGAAAGCAGTAGCATACGCATCACATATAAAGCCACTCGGTCCGACAACGGTAACCGACGCAAGCCCGTTATCAGCAGGCTTCCCCGTTGCGCTGTCCATGATATGATGATATCTTTTTCCGTCCTTTTCAAAAAAGCGTTCATAGTTTCCGCTCGTCACGACAGCGTTATTTTTATTCTCTATCGTTTCATATATTTTGTCGGTATTCTCAGGGTCTACAATTCCGACTCTGAAGTTGGTCCCGTCAGGCTTGGTTCCTACTGATTGGACGTTTCCACCGAGAGAAATAATACCACTTGTTTTATGTCTTTTTATAATCTCACATAAAGCGTCGGATAAGTATCCTTTCGCACACGCACCGAGATCGATATTGGTCCCCTCGGACAACGATACCTTACCCGGCTTATCCCCTACATTAATCCTACTATACCCGACTCTTTTTAATTCATTTCTAATCTCATCACCCGACGGCACTCTGTGCTCTCCCGTCGTAAAGCCCCATAGCTTCACGATCGGATAGATCGTCGGATCAAAAGCTCCATCTGTATCCTTTGCAACCTCTAAAGCTTTACCGATCAGATCATAAGCATCCTCTGAAACCATCACGGCCTCACCGCTCGCCGCATTCAGCTTTGCCACATCACTGTCAGCGATCGTCACAGATAGCTCACGCTCCATCTGATACACGCGCTCTCTCATCTCGTCAAGCACATCCTGCGGATCACCGATCATCCCCTCCGTACGATACACAGTCATATCCATCACGGTGTCCATCGCAAAAATCTGCTCACTCGCCGACTCCTCAGCATTATTTCCATTGTTTTGGCGGATCACCACCAAAAATCCGATTAGTATAATGGCGAGAAGAAAAAACGCTATAAGCTGTTTAGTTCTGGTAGTCATGCATCGGGCTCCCAACTATACCGAATTAATCATTGTTATTCTCATCTTTCAGCAAACTGATCAAGCGTGATTCAAGAAGCATATCGACGTGTGGGATATCCATCATACGTCGTTGCGCAGACGAGGTTAGGAAACTCAAAGAGTTTCCTTCGAGTCGCACAACGTGACGTATGATGAAGAAGCGAAAGCGTGCCCACACGTATATGCACTTGAATCACGCTCTTATTAACTAATTTGTGTTTTCATGACCTCAACAGCTTTTGCGAGCGCCTCGCCGATCTTTTCTGGGTTTTTACCACCCGCCTGTGCCATGTTCGGCTTTCCGCCGCCGCCACCACCAACTACGGCAGCGACTTCCTTGATAAGGTTTCCGGCATGTGCACCCTTTGCCATAGCTCCATCCGTCGCAGTAGCGACCAGACTTACCTTTCCGTCAGAAGCCGAAGCGAGCACGATAAATGCTTCGCCGAGCTTATTTTTCATATCATCAGTAAGCTGACGCATACCGTTCATATCGACACCGTCAAGCTGC
This sequence comes from uncultured Lachnospiraceae bacterium, assembly GCA_947169235.1. Lineage (GTDB taxonomy): Bacteria > Bacillota > Clostridia > Lachnospirales > Lachnospiraceae > Eubacterium_F. The sequence goes on from CAMVOY010000022.1 coordinate 10,154, forward strand.
TTTGTCAAAAGCTTGATGCCATTGTATTCCTCAGCATCGCCCGTGACATCACCTGCCGCATCCTTGGCAAGCTTTGCCTTCAGCTTTTCATTTTCCTTCTGGAGAGCCTTAACCTCCTCCTGAAGTCTTGAAACCTTCTCATCTATTTCTGACGGATTGCTCTTCAATATGGTAGCGACCTTACGAACCATCTCATCAGATTTGTTCAGATACTCGATAAGCCCTACGGATGTAAGCGCCTCGATACGACGCACGCCTGCAGCTATACCGCTCGCGGAAATGATCTTGAACGAGATGATATTTTTGGTATTTGAAACATGTGTACCACCACAAAGCTCCGTGGAGAAATCTCCGATCTCAACAACTCGTACTACTTCTCCGTATTTTTCTCCGAAAAGTGCCATGGCACCCTTACTCTTTGCCTCATCAAGAGACATCTCCTCAGTAACAACCGGAAGTCCCTGGTTGATCTGCTCATTTACGATCTCCTCGACCTTTGCTATCTCCTCATCCGTCATCGGTGAAAAATGCGTAAAGTCGAAACGAAGTCTCTCCTGATCAACATAGGATCCCTGCTGCTCAACATGAGTTCCGAGCACTCGGCGCAGCGCCTCCTGCATAAGGTGTGTAGCAGTGTGGTTGTTCGCAGTGAGCGCTCTGCGGCTCTCGCAAACATTGAGTTTGGCAGTCTCACCTATGCTGATGCAACCATCTAACACCTTCCCGACATGACCGATCTTTGTTCCCTGAAGATGGATCACGTTATCCACGCGGAAAAGACCTCCGTCGGTTTCGATCATTCCTATATCATTTAACTGACCACCCATCGTAGCATAGAAGGGCGTTTTTTCCACTATGATAGTTCCTTCCTGACCCGATTCGAGCTTATCTACGACAGCATTTGTAGAAGTCATCGCATTGATCTTGGAGAAGAACTCAAGCCTTTTGTAACCGACAAACTCACTACCGATAGATGCGTCGATCTGCTGATATACAGTCTCATCAGCACCCATATAGTTTGTCTCCTTGCGTGCAGCACGAGCGGTCTGACGCTGATTCTCCATAGCCTTGTCAAACTCTCTCTCGTCTACGGTAAAGCCGTTCTCCGCCAGGATCTCAATGATCAGATCCAGCGGGAATCCGTAGGTGTCGCAAAGCTTGAATGCCTTCTGTCCCGGAAGCACGGTCTCATCGATTATCTTGAGCTGCTCCATCTCATCCTCAAGGATAGCCAGACCCTGACTGATGGTGCGGTCGAAGTTCTCCTCCTCGACGCTTATCACCTTTTTGATATACTCGCGACGTCCCTCAAGGTCAGGATATCCCGACTTCGAATCGTCGATCACGACGTCACTGAGCTCTGATAAAAATGTTCCCTCGATGCCAAGCAGCCTTCCGTGGCGAGCCGCACGACGCAAGAGACGACGGAGCACATAACCGCGTCCCTCATTCGACATGGTCACGCCATCAGATACCATAAACGTAACGGATCTGATATGATCCGTGATAACCCTTACCGAAACATCCGTCTTTTGATCCTTGCCGTACTCTACTCCGGCGATGCGACAAACCTCATCGCGCAGATGACGGATGGTATCCACATCAAAGATGGAATCAACGTCCTGCATCACGGTAGCCAGACGCTCAAGTCCCATTCCGGTGTCGATATTTTTGGTTGCGAGCTCCTCATAGCCGCCGTGTCCGTCCCCCTCGAACTGTGTGAACACATTATTCCATATCTCTATATAACGGTCGCAGTCACAGCCTACTGTACAGTCAGGCTTGCCACATCCGTATTTCTCTCCTCGGTCAAAGTAGATCTCAGAGCACGGACCGCACGGCCCTGCACCATGCTCCCAGAAATTATCCTCCTTACCGAAACGGAAAATCCTCTCCGGAGCAACACCTACCTCTTTTTCCCAAATCTCGAACGCCTCATCGTCCTCCTCGTAAACAGAAGGATAGAGTCTGTCCGCCGGGATCTCGAGTACCTCTGTCAAAAATTCCCAGCTCCACGCAATCGCTTCATGCTTGAAATAATCACCGAATGAGAAGTTACCGAGCATCTCAAAAAATGTACCGTGTCTCGCGGTATGGCCGACGTTCTCGATATCTCCCGTTCTGATACACTTCTGGCATGTAGTCACACGCTTTCTCGGCGGGATCTCCTGTCCGGTAAAGTAAGGCTTTAACGGTGCCATGCCGGCGTTGATAAGAAGTAAGCTTTTATCATTCTGCGGAATCAGAGAAAAGCTCGGCATCACAAGGTGCCCCTTGCTCTCAAAGAAGTCCAGATACATCTTTCTTAACTCGTTAAGTCCATAAGGTTTCATTTCATTCCTCCTGTTTTCCCATGTTTTATCTCGGAAGCCCCTATACAGGGCATTCTATCAGTGTTTTTATACATCCTGCAGGTGAGAGCACCTGCAAACAAGTATTATATCATAGAAACCCCTCTTCTGTCAAAACAAGTTTTGGCTTCATATCGGTCGCCTCGGTAGGGAGTCTGTCGGCCTTCTGAGCACAATACGCGAGCATGACAGTGTGCTCTCTGAGTTCCCGGTTTTGATCCAGAAATCTGTCATAGAACCCACCACCGTTACTCATGCGGTTTCCGTCCGCATCAAAGGCAACTCCGGGCATGATCACGAGGGTTCGGTCTTCCGGCTTTCCGCCCACAGGGGCACTCTCTGTTCCGTCGTCAATACTCTCTCCACCCTGTCCACACATTTTACCGACATACAGCCTGTCGGCTTCCTCCCGAGGCTCCATGATCCCCATTGCTCCGGATGCGATGTCCGCATCGAAACTGGTCACAAGAAAGAACTTAATGATCCCTTCCTTCACATAAGTCTTCGGCAGATAGAGTTTCTTTCCGTCCGAAATGATCCGCTTGTTTATCTCATCAGTCATCACCTCAGATCGGAACGATGCGTACGAAAGGACTGTCCCCGCATTTTTATACTCATTCATAGCAAAAAGCCGCTTGGAAATGCACCGCGATAACTCAATTCTTTGCGCTTCACTCAGTGCATCCCTTCGGCTTATCATTTGCTTTCTTATTTCTTTTTTATATGTTTGTTTTTCCACTTTAATTTTCCTGATGGTTTAAAAACTCAATTTAAATTGATCCCTGATTAGCCATCTCATCCATCCTATATGTGTATCCCGATCCGCCATCCGAACATCAAAGCCTCGGCGTATCGAGATAATTCTTCAGGTGAAAATGTTTCGTTTTGTGCGCGGTAAACAGCGTACCAATATCCTCACCATCAAACGCTCTTTCGATGTTGTCCATATCGTTTCCGTTTATGATGAGCATATCCGCTCCGGCGTCGTTAGCAATACCCGCTGCCTCAAGCTTCGAGATCATACCGCCTGTACCCACATCTGTCTGAGGTCCCTTTGCCATCTCGAGCATCTCATCGGTGATCATATCAACTTTCGGGATACGAACGGCATCAGGATTCACTCTCGGATCGTCCGAGTAAAGTCCGTCGATATCGCTTAAGAGCACCACGAGATCAGCGCCCGATATAGCCGCCACGATCGCAGACAGATAGTCGTTATCGGAAAGCGTGAACTCGTCGGTAGCGACCGTATCGTTCTCATTTACGATCGGTATCACTCCCATATTGAGAAGCTCTCTGAACGTGTTCTGCGCATTGTGCCTCGATGTATCATCGGCGATAGTCACCTTCGTCATCAGCACCTGAGCTGTTTTCTGGTTGTACTCAGAAAAAATCTTCTGATACACGGTCATCAGTCTGATCTGTCCGACAGCCGCACATGCCTGCTTCACAGCCTGCTCTGTCGGTCTCTCCTTCAATTCGAGCGCACGCCTGCCCACCGCGATCGCACCTGAAGAAACGATCATCACATCCTTTCCACGATTGCGAAAATCAGATACGATCCTGATAAACTTCTCAAGCTTCACCAGGTCAAGTCCGCCCGTCTCCTCGTGGGTTATCGTCGACGATCCCACCTTAAATACTATTCTTTTTTTGTTGTTAAAATCGATTCTGCTCATTTGTCTACTCTCTTTTTTATAATTGTTTTTGAGCCTTTATTATACTATGAAAAAGTAGAGATTTCAAGGCTTTTCTATGCCTGTTTTCTACTCCGGCTTTTCTGCTCCGATACTCTAAAAAAACATAAATTATCATGACTCGTATAAACCCGCGTCTACTGCATCAGTCTCTCGCCTATCCGCTCAGCTACCCGCAGGCCGTCCATGGCTGCAGAAAGTATACCTCCCGCATAGCCGGCACCCTCACCGCAGGGGTAAAGACCGGGTAGCGATATGCTCTCGAGTGACTCATCATCACGAACGATCCTAACCGGTGACGATGTCCTCGATTCCACCCCTAGGATCAGCGTATCATCCGCGTCAAACCCCTGTATCTTTTTCCCGAACTGATCGATCGCCTCACACACAGCGGTGCGAATATCCTCAGGTAACGCCGATGCGACATCTGCGTATGTCCACTGCCCTTTCACGGACGGCTGGTTGCTCGAGAGTCCGGAAAAATGCACCCCACCTGAAGGAGCACTTACACCACTATCATCGCCTGATGTATTCTTTTTTCGACTGAAATCTCCGTATCTTTGAACAGGAATCTTGCCATCCGCAACCTGATACATTTTTCTCTCAAGACGTCTCTGGTATTCGACTCCGACAAAAACATCCGTATCAAAGCTCCCGACACCGGACTCATCTGTCAAGGTATCATCCCTACCGGTATTTCCCGGATCAACCGTGACAACTATCGCAGCATTTGCATATCCCGAGTCACGCCTGACATCACTCATTCCATTTACCACGAGATGCCCTACCTCAGACGAAGCATTCACGACATACCCACCCGGACACATACAAAAAGAGTACACACCCTTTCCATCCGATGTTTTCCCGGTCAGCTTGTAGTACGCTGCCGGTAGATATAAATCTGATTGATTCGATAGTCTGTTCTCTTCACCATTTCGGTTATCATCTTCTGCGGATATGATACCATCAACACTCGTAAACCTATCAGCATTCTTTATATTACCATACTGCGCGCGGTCGATGTCCTCCTGGCGATGCTGCACTCTCACTCCCACCGCAAAAGGCTTCGGCCTCATCTCGATTCTTTGCTCTTTAAGCTTCTCAAAAGTATCCCTCGCACTGTGCCCGATCGCCAGCACCAGATGATCGCACGGGATCGTATCGCGGATCTCTCCCTGCTTCACCCAGACACCGCTGACCTTGCCGTCCTTTTTCTCGACACCGACATATTTCGTATGGAACAAAAATATCACGCCCTGCTTTTCCATGGCCTTACGCATATTCACTATCACTGATCTGAGCACATCCGTCCCGATATGTGGCTTTCCGTCATAAAGGATATCCTTGCCTGCGCCAAATCTAACAAAGGTCTCGAGTATAAACCTCTTTGTCCCGTCCTTATCCTTCACTCCGGAGTTAAGCTTGCCGTCAGAAAAAGTCCCCGCTCCGCCCTCGCCGAAGCATACATTAACTTCCTCATTCAGCTCTCCACTTTCCCAGAAACGCTCAACTTCACCGACTCTCTCCTCCATCGGTGCACCACGTTCGATAAGCACGGGTTTCAATCCCCTCAAAGAAAGTGCATAAGCGCAAAATAGCCCCGCAGGCCCACTGCCCACGACAACTATTCTTTCATCATCACGCCCTCTGATCTGTGTCAGTTTCGACTCATACATTATGGGCTTTTTAACCTGTCTTAAGTTCTTGTTATAATGATTCTTTTTAAGGATAGTTTCTTCGTCATCGGATAAGAATCTTATAGAATAAATATAGAAAATATCCGGCTTGCTTCTCGCATCCAGACTCCTTTTATATATCTCAAATTTGCGCATCTGCTCCGCTTTAATCTTCAGCTTTTGCGACGCGTATTCACGCAAGTGCTCCTTCTCATCAGCGGGCACATCCTGTATATTAATCTTTATCTGACCCAACTCCAGCATTTAGATAATTCCTTCTCATTTATTCTTTATTCTTTTTTTCTTTGTCGCAGACACCGTATTCTTAATTTCGCACTTGTATCGCAGGAATCTGATTACAGCTTTACGGCGAGGGACATGTCGCTTACGTCGTTGCGCAGACACCGTATTATGGTGTCGTGCAACGTGACGTAAGGGAATAAGCGAAAGCGGTCCCGAGCGTAAACTGTATCAGATTCCGTACGTCTTCATGCAACACAACTAAGAGTTGATTATACTTTCGCTCGCGATAATAGCACTTGCCCACGCGAGATGCAGATTATATCCGCCGCACATCCCGTCGACATCGACAAGCTCTCCCAGCACATACAGCCCCGGACACCTCAAACTCTCGAAGCTCTCAGCATCGATCTCGCTGACCGGCACTCCTCCGGCACTCACCTGCGCCTTCTCGATCCCATACGTATCCGTTATCGTAAACTCAAACCTCTTTAAAGTCTTCGCGATCTGCGCTGCACTCTTCTGACCTTTTCCGATGACCGGGATCCACTTCGTCGGCACCAGCCCGTCAAACCCGTTTTCATCGATCCATTTTTCAAGCTCTACCTGACCGAGTGTCGGTACGAAATCTATCTCACCCCATACCGGCCTATCCATCGCCAGACCCTCGGCCGCAACTCTGCACATCTGGAAAACAGGTATCCCGCTCACTCCGGTCTTCGTGATCTGGATCTCACCGGTCTCACTCCCCTGCTGCTTCCCATCGACATACAGAGAAAAACTTCCCTGCACTCTTGTCCCGGCGACCTCTTTCCAGAAACGCCCCGCAGCATTCATCCCGGTAAGTCCCGGATACACATCCGTCACGCTGTGTCCGAGCTTCTTTAAAAATGAATAGCCGTCCGCGCATCCTCCCTGCTCTTTGCCGGCAGGTCCTCCCGTGGCGAGGATGAGAGTCTCACATCCATAATCACATGTATCAGTCTCTATCTCAAATCTTGCCGGTGCGTGGATGACCTGACCTGTAGACTCATCCACATCGATGATATCCCTTTCACTGAGCATCTCATCATCTCTGAAGCGTTCAGGCACTCCGCCAGCCACCCCGGCTGCATCATAAGCATCCTCACACCAAACATCGGTAACTCTTGCCGACAGTTCTATATGCACATTCGGCTTCCTGCATCCTTTGTATAGAGCACCGATCACGGTCGCTGCCTGATTCGAATGCGGATAAACATAGCCATCTTTCTCACGCGTCAGAACTCCCAGCTGATTGAATGTGTCGATGACTCTGGCAGGAGTGACAGCGCTGATCACGCCGGTCACGAACTCCTTGTCCCCATAATAATTCTTCCAGCTCATCTCCATGTTGGTGAGATTGCACCTTCCGTTACCGGTCGCAGAGAGCTTTCTCCCGACACGATCCTCCTTCTCGAGCACAAGGATCGACTTCCCCGAACACGCCAAAAGGCAGGCGCTTAGAAGTCCCGAAGCGCCCGCCCCTATGATCACTATGTCATAATACTTGTTATGACTCATTTTCAAATCCTATCACATGAACTGAATATTATTTAATGCAACTCCATATGCTCATCAAGGTCTTCCGATCTTGACCGGATGACGATAATAAGCATTTGAGATCTTGATACCATCACGATGGTTACTTGCATGGATGACCTGACCGCCACCGATGTACATAGCTACGTGACCGATTCCTCCGTTACCGTAGAAGAACAGATCTCCCGGAATAGGATGTGACACGCTGGTCGTGCATCCTGCCTGTGCGGCTGAGCTGTGCGGAAGCCCCTTTCCGAAGTGTGCCCAGATCTGCATGGTAAATCCGGAGCAGTCACATCCGTTGGTCAGGCTTGTTCCGCCCCATACATACGGATTTCCGAGGAACTGCATAGCGTATGCCACGATACCGTATGAGCCCGGAGCCTCTCCTGTTTCCGGATCATATTTAACCTTAGTCGCACGCTTCAGAGAAAACTGCTCTCTTACGTACTCCTTTGAAACAAAAGCATAATCATCATCGACCATGATACATATGAACTCATTCATATGGTCAAGCAGGTACTGCATACCGCCTGCACGCTCGATAGCCTCATCAGAGATGTTTTCCTTCTTGATGATCCTTTCAAGGAATCCCTGGTCAACATCCTCTTTTTTGATCTCGAACTCCTCACCGGCATCACAAACCGAGTAGATCGGCGCCGTGGTAGATGGCAACGCTCTTACATTCAGAGAATCAGTCATGATCTCAACACAATCACGTCCAACCTCAGGCGCGATAGCCTCGGCATCCTCATCCATGGTGAGGTATTTGGCCTTTACAAATCCGACAACTCCGCCGGAAATGATCTTTGCCCATCCGTCCTTAGTAACCTTGTAGACATGGCACCCGGAGTTCTTAACCATCTTTCCGATGATGCGTGACTCCGTAGATGGTCTCTTGCGGACGTTTAAGTAATTGTCAACCTTGTTCGCTATACCGAGTCTGGAGTAGTTAAGGTTCAGTCTGACATGCTCGCCATCCTGGATAGCCGACTCGATCTCAGTCGCAGGACCCACGACAACCTCATCGTTTCCGTAGTTACCCTTCATCTCCTGCTGAAGCTGATCCCCATTCAACATAAGCAGAGGATCTGTCGCAAAAAGCTCCCCACTCGCAACCTTCGCGCAGTAGTTATTGAGCATAACGATAGCTCCGCAGACATTCTCCTCGGTCCCGACCGCCTCAGCAGACGCCTGGATCGTAGAAGTAAGGACTGCTATTGCAAACACGCCGGCTATAACCGTAGCAGCGGCTCTTTTGATTCTACTCATACCTGTTATCCCTTTCGATATGTTACAAAAATGTTACGTACTGAAACAAATTATAACGCCATTTTCCAAAAATGTCAATACTTTTTCTGCAAAAAATAATCCGCGCTCTGAAAATAAAGCACGGATTTTCGTATCTTTTCACAACATCTTGTGCAAATAGACTACAATAGTCGATAAATTATTACTATTCGTTGTTATTATTCTTCTTTAGCAAGGAGTTCTTCAAGCTCCGATCTCGAGGAAATAAACACGTTAATGAGCTTCGGAGAAAATGATCCGCACTCTCCGTTAACGATCATATCGTAAGCTTCCAGCTTCGGTATGGCTTTTTTATGAAGCCTGTCACTGATCGCATCCTCATACGCGTCGGCAAGCCCGACGATCTGAGCACTGATGGGGATGTCTTCTCCCTTTTTATGATTCGGAAAACCATCGCCGTTATATCGCTCATGATGATTCAGGCATATCTCCGCACAAAGCTTCAAAAATACCCTGTCTTCGTCATCCTTAGGAACGATCTTCATCACGTCCTTAAACATTCTTTCACCCTTATATGTATGACTCTGATAGATCTTGTATTCACTCTCGGTGAGCTTCGAAGGTTTATTTACAACCTTGTCAGGGAGCTTTAACTTCCCCACGTCATGGAGAGTCGCGGCACTTGAAATCATCTTCGCCATATCCTTATCAATACCGTACTCCGGATACATAGTGCGGAGTTTCTGTACGAGGACATAGGAAATCATACCAACATGCCTGGCATGTTGCTTTGTGATGTAATCCCTGTTCTCAATGATGGCACCGAAATACCGTGCCATCCTTACGCCGGCTTCATCCATATTTATCCTCCATGTTACAGCTTAGTTCTTATCTTGTATCCAACCCTGCCGTTTTCCTTAACAAACACGACATTTTTGAGAGTATCCCTGACCAGATACACAACCGAACTGATAAACACTCTTGTGCCGGGATATACGGTACCCTTGACCTCGATCTCGGCGTTTTGCTGTTCGGACATTTTGAATATCTTGATCTCGCGCTCTTCGAGAAGTCCTTTGATCTCTTTCTTCTGCGTGTAAAGAGCCTTGGTCAGCTGATCGTAGAAGGCTTCAACCTTCTCATCGCGGTTCTCCATGGCCATGATCTTGTCAATACCTTCCTCGAGGGTAGCGATATCTTTTTGAACTTTTTCACAACGATCCATGAGTTCCTGATAGGCCCTGGTATCTCCGTCGCCTACACCGACCTCTACTATCGACTTACTCTCTGCGACATTTCCTATTCCGAAGCACTCAATACCGGTCTTCGCAACAGTATGACCGCCTATGATGACTCCCCGTCTTCCTGCCACCTTCAAAAATGCTTCGGTAACAGTATCACAGTTCAGAAGATATGTACAGGTTATATTGCCCTCTGCCCTGATCTTGCATGACTCGAAGAACTGTCCTATGATCACTCCGCCGGCAGCGATCTCTGATTCACCTCGTCCCTGTACACCGCCCTTTATGAGGACATCGTGACCGGCATATATGGAGCATGCTTCACAGTTTCCTCCGATGGAAACATTACCGGAGGCAGAGATCATGAACCCGCTTCCGACGTCGCCTGCGATATCCACATCACCGTCGAAGTTGATATTCCCGACGGAAAGATCCACATCTCCGGCTACTACGTAAACATTTCTGATCTCTATCGTCTCATCGTCGACCCACTCAATTATACCCGTGATATCGGCGATATACTGTTTTTTGTCCTCAGACATATAAAAACCCTTACCCTTGAGCGTGGGCAGATCCTTTCCTCGCTCAGGTGTAAGGATATTTCCGTGTATATCATAACCAAACTCTCCGGCAGTAGCGGGAATGTAGTCAGCTATAACCTGTCCCTTTTCTACTGTCTCGAAAAGCTCGATACCTTTATAATCTACTGAGCCGTTCGGAAGGATCTTCGGCTCGCTTTTTACTTCCTTGCGGAAATGATACTCAAACCGTCCGTCCTCACCACGCACGGCAGGCTTTCCTTCCGCGATGACAAAGTCGGTAAAGTAGAGTTTTTCATCCGTCACCTTTTTGATGACATCCTTCTTTATGCCTTGCTTAACATCGTACTCACGCAGTGCGCGCATAACCTCCCTGACACCGATAACAGTATCGTTTGTCGGCTGGGTGATGTTTAAAGTCACAGTCATCATGTCCTCGGAGACATCGATATGTATATCTCTCTTTATCTCCTGCTCGACCTGCTCGCTATCTTCGATCTCTTTGGTGATATTTCCGATGAGCTCTTTCGCGAGAGCTACGGCAGGATCTATGACTTCCTCCTGCTCCAAAAGCTTCTCGGCCTCGCTTGCGATATCGAAGTCGATAACCGGAAGATCATCCATGGTGAGAAGTTCGGATACCACTGAACCCGCGAGTATCTGGTCGATCTGTTCGCTGTAGTCGCCCTCTTTGGCAACCTTTTCACGAACCTTTGCTATACGGTCAGGCTCGTATTCGACCTTGGCAAACTTCGCAGTATTTAATCCCTGCTCGATACCGATAACTATCTCTCTCATCTGCTCCGGCGTAAAATCCGGATTCATGACAGGTTTCATGTCGAGGTTTTTTTCGAGTCCCTCGCGGATGATCTGCATCTGCATCCAGTTGAAACCGCCACCCGCATACAGAGCGACATTGACCTCGTTCTCGATACCTGTTATCAGTTCACGCAACTGAACCCCGTACAGGTTCAAACCCAGATACGGGGTCAGATTGATATCCTTCTCGTGCGCTTCAATAAGCGCAGCAAGCTGGTCTCCGTCATAGCCTTTTTCCAAGGGTTCAACAAGGTCAATACCTGCGATCCTTCCACGCACATACTCAAGCACAGGTCTTCCCTGATGTCCCTTGCTGACAACGACCATGGCGTCGATATTATTCTCTTTTCCCAGAGCGAGCGCTCTGATCGTGACAGGTTTAAGCCTCGGATTGGCATACGCGATCATATTTATCCCACGCTCCATGCCACTTCTGACCTCATGCATCTGGAAAGACGTCAAGTCACTCCTTGCATAAACAGAGACGTCGAGGCCATTTTTAAGACCGAATCTAATCTCCTTCATCTGCAGGGGATCCAACTCCTTCCTTGCAAATAAAGACACGTCTACCCCGTCAGCCTTGCCGGCACGGATCTCTTCGCACTGAAGCGCATCGAATCCCTGCTCAAGGTAAGAAGTGATATCGATCTCCTTTTCCTTTGCCTCTGCCTCTGCCATAAGGCCCTCCTGTTACACTTATTCAGTGATCTTTGCAGCGTCACCTACAAGCTTTGATACCTCTTTGTAGATGTATGAGCTACGGATATAATGCTCAAACGGCATAGCCGTTCCATAGTACTCTTTGTATGCTTTTTTGATGCTCTCCACGGTACCATCCGAGCTCTGTTTACCAAGGTCCTCGGTATAAGCATCTATGGTCGCCTGTGACAGATCGATGTTCTCCTTAAGAGCGATTGCCTCCATGATAAGCTCGGTCTCAGCCATCGGCTTGGCCTGCTCTACGAGGTAATCCTCAAACTGTTCAGGGGTCTGGCCAAACTGTGCGAGTGCATCAGCTATCGTCATGCCGTACTGTGCCATCTGGTTCTCCATCTGAGCACGCATCATCTCCTTCTCAGCAAGAAGAAGTGACGGCGGGATATTTTTCACTTTTGAGCTCTTTACAACCTGCTCCATGGCAGTGGTCGGAGCATTTGCCTTTTTGGAATCTCTGAGAGTTTTTTTCAAAGAATCCTTGTACTCCTGAACGGTTTTGTAATCTGTATTCTTTGCGATGTATTCATCGTTCAACTCACGATTCTCGATGTAGTTGAGCTTCATGGTAAATACGGTTTTCTTTCCTGCAAGTTTAGGGTCGTTTGGATATTCCTCAGGGAATGTGAGCTCCACATCCTTTTTCTCACCGACCTTCATGCCAATGATGGCATCATCGAATCCCGGAATCATAGCGCTCTCTCCAAGCTTGATGGTCGTTCCCTTTGCAGTACCGCCGTCAAACTTTTTGCCATCGAGCTTTCCGCTGTAGTCGATGTTAACGCTCATTCCGTTCTCGGCAGTTCCCTCTTTTATCTTCTGCGGATGCTCATCAAGAAGTGCATCTATATCACCCTGGATCTCCTCATCCGATGCGGTACAGTCAACAGGGATTCCTTTGTACTCTCCGAGTTCAACAAGCTCGAGCGCGTCATACTCCTCGATATCTACAGCCTGACCTGATACGTAGGCCGGAAGTGCTGCTGAGCCTGTAGCACTTGCACTCTGCTCCCCGACTGCAGAACCACTTGCGGCTCCTACAAACTTCTCGGTAAAATCGTCCATCGAGCAGGCTGTAAGGCATGCAATCGATAAAACAGCTGCGGCGGCAATCGTCATTACCGCTCCCTTTCTCTTATTCATTTTTTGTAATCCTCCATTTCATTATGAATCATGATGTTAGTACATCTTTTTTATTTTATCACATACTACATATATTAGCAAGTAAATACGGAAAAAACACTAAATTTTCACATTTATTACAACCGCGCCGAGCGCTATGTGGTGTTTGCTTCCTCGCTCGGCCGTATAAAGGCCTCCTCGGAAGCAAAACCACGCCGTCGGCACTGATTATTATCTGTCCCACTTGAGGCTTTTATATTCCACTACTTTATCTCGCTCCAGCAGATCTGCCATCGCTTGCTTAGGTGGTTTATTGTCAAAAAGTATTGCGTTTATCTGCTCAACTATAGGCATCGTGACATGATACTTGTTGGCAAGATTCATAGCGGCTTGAGCGGTGTTAACACCCTCTATAACCTGATTGATTTCCTTCTTGGCTTCCTCGAGAGTTTTACCTTTTCCGAGGAGATAGCCGCAATTGTGGTTACGTGAATGAACCGATGTACAGGTAACGATAAGATCGCCGATACCGGAAAGACCGGTGAAGGTTTCTATCTGGGCTCCGAGTTCTACGCCAAGGCGGGCGATCTCTGCGATCCCGCGTGTCATAAGTGCCGCTTTTGTGTTATCTCCCATACCCATACCGTCGAGAATCCCGGCGGCGAGTGCGATGACATTTTTAAGTGAACCACCGAGCTCGATACCTATCATGTCAGGGCTTGTGTAAACCCTGAAGTTCGGCGCCATGAATACGTCCTGGACAAATGTCGCCGTCTTCTCGGAATGAGCACCGACAACCACCGTGGTCGGGACTCCTTTTGAGACTTCCTCGGCATGGCTCGGTCCCGAGAGTACTGCCACATCAGCTTCCGGGAGCACTTCGGAGATGATATCACACAGTGTAAGGAGCGTACCGTCCTCTATTCCCTTTGCAACATTTACTATGATCTGTCCATTTTTAACAAAAGGTTTGATGCGCTCTGCCGTCGATCTGACGAAAGGAGATGCGACTGAGAATACGAGTACATCTCTGTCCTTGCATGCCTTCTCAAGGTCACCCTCGATCTCGATCGAATCAGGTAACTTCACTCCCGGCAGACGATCCTTGTGCTCACGGTTTGTACTGAGCATATCGAGCTCGCTCTGAACCGCAGACCATATGGTAACCTTATGACCATTATTTGCACACAGTATCGCAAGAGCGGTACCCCAACTTCCTGCTCCTAAAAATGTTATGTTCCTCACGGTAGCCTTACCTCTTTTCCTGATATATCCCCTTCATTTTTTATCAATTATTTCTTTTTATTTTTCTTCTTATCTTTCTTGTTTTCTTTGTTATCAGCACCCTCTTCATCAGGTTTTTTCTCGAAGAGTTTGCGTTCAGTTCCGTTAATTAATCTTCTTATATTTCCGGCATGCTTGCAGTAGCTCAGCGCGATGAATATAAGCCCGAGTCCCAAAGCCATCCAATAGTACTCGCTGTTCCAGAACTTCAGTGAAACATAGATTGGGAAGTACCACAACACGATGAGCGATCCTAAAGAAACATATCTGGTCACGCCAACTACTATTATAAAAACAGCAAGCCCGATAAAGATCATCCACAGTCCTATACCGCCGTCACACGAGGTCGCTACGATAACCGCTGCCGCAACCGCGATACCTTTGCCTCCGCGGAATCTGAGATAAAACGGGAAGATGTGTCCGATGAACACTCCGAGACCCGTGACCAGAGTTACGATATAGGTCATATCATCACCGTAACCCATTATCCTGCAGTATACAAATCTGACTATGAGGGTCGGTATAAATGCTTTCGCCAGATCGCCTAAAAATGTTATCGCTCCGGCAGCCTTTCCCATCGTACGAAGAGCATTTGTAGTACCTATGTTCCCGCTGCCCTCCGACTGAATATCATGGCCATGTTTTTTTCCAAAAAAATACCCCGTCGAAAAACTTCCAAAAAAGTATCCAACGACGAAAAACAGACCTGCCATCAACTGCTCATACCACATGTTATGCCTCCCGGTAAATATGTTTTTTGTGTGTTATTATTCACTATGTGCTATTTTTCATTTTTTCGTTCTCTTATGAGGATACGTATCGGCGTCCCAGCAAAGCCGAACGTCTGCCTTATCTGATTCTCAATATATCTCTGATAAGAGAAATGCATAAGCTCTTTTTTATTGACAAAAATAACAAACGTCGGCGGCTTCACCGCAACCTGTGTCATATAGAAAAGTTTGAGTCGTTTTCCTTTGTCCGATGGCGGCTGCTGCATCGCGACCGCCTCAGTCATGATCTCGTTGAGTACACCCGTCTGGACTCTGAGCGCGTGATTTTCTATTACCGTTTCGATAAGCTCAAACACCTTTCCGGTGCGCTGCCCGGTCTTCGCGGAGATAAAGATTATCTCAGCGTACGGAACGAATGAAAGGACCTTCCTGATATCCTCGGTGTATTCTTTTACGGACTTGTCATTTTTCTCGACGGCATCCCACTTGTTGACCGCGATGATGAGTCCTCTGCCTCTGTCATGAGCGAGGCCGGCGATCTTTGCGTCCTGCTCGGTCACGCCCTCCTCGGCATCTATCATAAGCACTACCACATCCGCTCTCTCGATAGCGGCTACCGTTCGTATGATGGAGTAACGCTCTATGTTTTCTTTTATTTTTGATTTGCGCCTGAGCCCGGCCGTGTCGATAAGTATGTACTCCGTTCCATTCACCTTGAGCATCGTATCGATCGCGTCCCTCGTCGTACCGGCAACATCCGAGACTATCACCCTCTCCTCACCGAGAAGCTTGTTTACAAGAGAGGACTTGCCGACGTTCGGCTTACCGACTATGGCGACCTTCGGTCTCTCATCCTCCTCGACTTCGTTCACTCTGTCGCCGAGCACTTCAAGCACTGCATCAAGCATATCACCAAGTCCGAGTCTCGAGCTCGCTGATATCGGATGAGGATCACCTATACCAAGGTTAAAGAACTCATATACATCAGGCATGAATTTTTCGAAATTGTCAACCTTGTTGACCGCGAGCACAACAGGCTTTGCAGTCTTTCTGAGCATATCCGCGACCTGGTAGTCCGCGTCCACGAGACCCTGTCTCACGTCAGTCAAAAACAGGATGCAGTCAGCGGTCTCCATTGCGAGTTCCGCCTGCGCCCTCATATGTATCAGCATCTGATCGTCTGAGGTGGGCTCAATACCGCCCGTGTCGATCAGTGTAAATGCATGATTAAGCCAGGTCACATCAGCGTATATGCGATCCCTGGTCACTCCGGGAGTATCCTCGACGATAGAGATCTTCTCTCCGGCCAATGTATTGAAAAGTGTCGATTTCCCAACGTTCGGGCGACCGACAACAGCTATTATCGGTTTGCTCATCAGTTCCTCCGATTCTCGTTGCTTCTGCGCCGTTGCCGTCTGTAAATACGGGCGATGGCATGCATATGTCCATGGCACGATATACCGACTCATAGGCATACATCTTAATGATACTATTTTTCTGTGGATTTTTCAAGCATAAAATAAAAAAAGTGCACTTGATGTGGTGTTTTTTTATCCAATCACACCTTGTATCTTGTGCACATTATGATTTCGGCTGCCATATCGGCGGGTTCCTTATGGCCGTCACATACAGCTTGCTTTCTGCTGTCGCTGCCACGTACAGCCTACTGCACATAATCAAAGGCATTTTTCACCAGCCGGATCTCCTTGCCGAGGATGTACACGACATCAAATCTCACCGGCATATCCATAGTCATTTTCCTCATCGACATATAATACCCGGCACACCTGCAGATATTAAGGATCTTTTTGTGATCGATCGCACCCTCGTACCCTCCATGCTCATCATCATGACGATACTTCACCTCGACGAAGCACAGATAGCCATCTTTATCCCTGGCTACGATGTCGAGCTCAGCGAATCTCCCGCCGTGGATATTTCTGTCAACTATCCTGTATCCACGCGATATCAAAAACCTGCAAGCCACGTCTTCCATCTCGGTCCCGATCTCGCGGGTCGATTTTTGATCATTCATAAGATTATTCCTTTCTCCCTTATTCTTTTGGGTATACTCTATTTATATTTAATATTCTGAAATACTATCATAGGCGCCGTTGAAAAGATGCATCATCAGCGCGGTTACTGTTGACACTCTTTCATCCGATATAGTATAATGTCATGCAGGACATTTTTAGTCAGATATAGAAAACTATAGAAACTTTTGAAAAAAGGAGCACCTTATGGCTGAGCTTTATAACAGAAAGAAGGCTGTCGCGCTCGAGTACGAACCGGGTGATCAGGCACCGAAAGTTATAGCCACCGGTCAGGGAAAGCTGGCAGAACGCATCATCGAGGTCGCAGAGGAGGCAAACGTCCCCGTGCATAAAGATGCGAAACTCGCCGAGTCGCTGTCAATCCTTGACATCGGAGAATACATCCCGCCCGAACTCTACTCCATCGTGGCGGAGGTGCTTGTTTTCGTCGACAATATGGATCGTATACAAAGTAAGATAAATAAAGGCCGCTAGTACTGCGATTCTTAAGCTGGTACAAACTACTAACATATCAATACATAGAAAATGGAGCATACGATGGGAGCAAGCATCAAAGAAATCGAGGACATTTTTAAAAACACTCCGCTGTCCGAGTTACCCGCTCGCATGAAGGATTTCAGCTCAGATGAGCGCGGCGGAGTCCGGAAGCTGATCACAAAATATCAGAAGATACTTGATAAACATAACAAAGAAAAGGAACGTCTGGATACGATGTTCTTTTTTGAAAACAAATACCGTAGCGAATGCCCGGTTATATGTGGCATAGACGAGGTTGGCAGAGGCCCCTTTGCAGGACCGGTCGTCGCAGGCGCGGTGATACTTCCCGCCGACGTTGTGGAGGCATGGGCTGCCGGCAGGCAAAGCTACCCGACAGTATTTCCGGGGAATCAGTCTTCCGATCAATCATCAGAAACAGAAGCTGATGAGTTGCATGAAAAACAGTCTTTCCCATGGATAAATATCGAAGGTCTGAACGACTCCAAACAGGTGTCCGTGAAGCATCGCGAAGCTCTGTATGACGAGATCACGTCAAAGGCTGTCGCATACGGGATCGGTGTCATCCCACCGGCCCGCATCGATGAGGTCAATATCAGGAACGCAACGATGGAAGCCATGAAGCTCGCCGTCGAAGACCTGGGCGTAGTACCTGATCTGCTTTTGATCGACGCGATGACACTGAAGGACCTTCCGATCCGCCAGGTTGATATCATAAAGGGTGATGCGAGGAGCCTCTCGATCGCGGCGGCATCGATAGTCGCCAAGGTGACCAGGGATCGCATGATGGAAACCTACGCTGAGGTTTATCCCGAGTACCACTTTGATAAAAATGCAGGCTACGGAACAGCCGAGCACATCGCCGCGCTTAAAGAGCACGGACCGTGTCCGATCCACCGCAGCACATTTATTCACAACTATGTATAACGCTTGTTTTTCCTGCCGGAGTCAACACTCCGGCTTTTTTTCTGCCTTTCTGCACTTCATAGTTTTTTCAGCACATCACTTTTTCCCTACATCACTTCTCCGCCTTCGCCAGCAGCCACGCCGTCACGTGAGCCATCTGCTGGAACTGCCTGTTTTTGATCCACTCTTCTATCTGATCCGCGTCCACTCGATGCACATTCAAAAACTCGGTATCATCGAGATCCTGACCGCCCACCTTTCTGCAGTTCTTCGCCATATAAATATGAGCATAATTATCCGCAATAGTCGCGTTCGACGGGATGGTCAAAAGATGCGTCCACTCATCGGACTCGTATCCTGTCTCCTCGAGGAGCTCACGCCTCGCAGCGTCAAGCGCATTCTCAGCACTCGCCCTCTCACTCTCATCTGACGCGTACTCCTTCTCACCCGATACTTCTATGCCACCCGCCGGAAACTCATTTGTAACCTCACCGATCCCCTGGCGATACTGACGTACGCACAGATACTTTCCTTCCACATCCTGCGCCACGATCACGACATAGTCTCTCCTGGAGTAACTATAGAAAGGCTCCGCGATCGACCCGTCCGGCATCCTGTATGCCGACCTCCTGAAGTCAATCCACGCATCATTCACTATATGCTCTCGTTTTACGAGCTCCCACTCGAGGTCCTTATCACTCATTTATATTTCCTCCCTTGGTATAGAATGGATATCCTCCACACGCATCTTTTTCATCAGTATTCATTTCTAAGGTTTTTTTCATGAATCACGTTCCTTCCTCTAAATCTAATCTCTAACTGACAACTCAAACGGAATCCTCCTCTCCCTCCTGACCTTCTGCAAAAATATCCCGATAGCCACCTGCAGCGAAAGCCCGATTTCCTCGCACACCTCCTCAGCCTCTTCCCTCACATCCGACTCGATCACTATATCCGACAGACCATTAAGAGCATCCTTATACGCCAGCGCCCTTTTAACAGACTCCGCTCTCCTATTTCCGTTCTTTAAAAGTATGATCTCCCCATCTTCCGCAACGACCTCGAGCTCATCATCCTCCGTCAATCCGGCCATCTCTATCGCTTTAGCCGGAAGTCTCACCGCTCTGCTGTTCCCCCATGCTCTCAACTGTGTCTTCATGTGCATCGACCTCCCTTTTTCGTATCACAACATATAAAAATATCCCGATAGCCCATACTTGAATCTGTATATACAAGTATATACTATCAGGATATTTTTGTCAAGGTGTATATACATCACCCAACAAACGTATCACTGCACCCTCTCACCTCGGCCTTCGCCATACGCCCATGTATCTCAAAGTACTTTCCCTTCCTACCGCAAGGACAATCATCCTCACCGAGTACCACCCCAACATCCTCTGTCAGGATCGCATGCCCCGGATACGACTCCGGCAGACTTGAAAGCACCTCAATCACACCTTCCTCGCCGAAATCACACACAGAAAAATCCTTCATCCGCCTCGTGATCACATCCGAGTAGATGCTCGCATGCAGATGCCCGCACTCGCACTCCATGTACACACACCCGGTCTGCTCCACCATCCCATAATAATCATGCACATTCTCGACAGCAATCCCGCACACATCGTGCAACGACTGTTTAAACTCATCCTTGCTGACCGCCTCATTGGCGAGCTTTTTCCATCCGCCACCATGGATCAGCACAGCATTTTCCAGATTGATAGTATTCTTACACTCACTACCAGCGCTGTCTGTATTAACCACTCCTTTACTTGCGGTATTTCCGGCTCCTCCTGCATCATTTAGTCTCTTCAACTCCTTGTAAAAATACTGCCAAATCATAAACGTGAAACCAAACATAAAGATAGTCTCACCCTCATACTCCGATAAAAATGCTCTGACACCCTCGACATCTAACTTCATATCATCATCAAACGCATATATCTTTTTCGTGCCGAACATCGAGAATCCGAGGATTCCGGCGCCACGAGCCGAAAACAGAGCACGGTTCTTCACCACCGATGGACAGTCAAGAATGATCATCGGCATACGCGACGCACCGGTAAAACTCTTCACAATCTCCACCAGCACCTTCTGCTGACTCTTCACGGTCTCACGATCAAGAAAGATCTTCGATACCTGTTGCCCGGTCGTTCCCGATGATGTCATTGTTTTAAAAATGTCCTCATCCGGAACCGACTTTAACTCTAGTCTTTTAAAAAGAGCCACCGGCAAAAATGGCACGCTCTCCAGCGATTCAGATTTGCCAGGTGTATCATGACCATCCGACGCACCGCCATACACCTTATCAATGATACTTCTATATCTCTCGCAGCCTTTGTAATGCAACTCCGTAAGATCGTTCATGCGCTCCAAAAGAAGCGCCCTCTTGTCAGGCGCCACCAAACTGTATGGCTCAATCTCATAAAAATCCTCTATAGTTTCGCTCATACATTCACCCCGCAACAATCCTACTCATCTCACTCACCAGATCATATCCGTCCCAAACGACATCGATATCGAGCGTTTTTCCGAAAGGCACCACCCTGTCAACACCTGTTATCCCATTATCAACAACCCAGTCAGCAACCTCCGAAGTATCGACTCCATACACCGCCACAGTCTGAACCTTCGGATCATCCAGCACCGGTTTTAACACATCGTAATGCATGCCCTCCATCTGAAAAAACAACCCGTACTTCCCACGACATGCTTCACTTGTCTCTCGACCAACCTCATCAATATCACACACATAAAGCAGGTTATCAGCATATTTCTTTACATTCTTAACAAAAGAATCTGCGTCTGATGCCTTCTCACACAGATCAGCATACTTCTCACTCACTTTGATATCCGCCAGTTCATATCGCTCCGATGCTTCACGCACAACCGCCTGCCAGAATCGGTCCTGTGTTTCCTTCATGCCGGGTTCCAACATCTCTTTGATTTCCACCGGAGAATCAGGAATATCAGCAAGTCCATCAGCCGCAACACGCTCCTGGATACATTTTTCCATAAATCCTTTCATAGTCCATAGTATCAGATGAGGACATGAGCAAGCATTCTGGTCCATCAGATAAGTATCATTGTAAAAATCCCTAGCAAGCGACGCCAGCTCTTTATCCGTAGTCTCTCTCACCGCCTGGAGATCCATTATTCCAACCGAATACCTGTCGGCAAAAGTAATCTCCTTCGCACGCGGACTCAACGGATTCTTACGGATATCAGCTACCGTTTCATCACCACCCCAGATGATCCTCACATCACAAATAGACGAGAAAAACTCCGTCATCCCCACACCGCTTGCATTCTTCTCATCTCGATCATAACGGAGCACCTGGATCCTGTCTGCCAACTCGGCAAACTTATGCTTTTTCAGCACAGACGACAGCGTCCTGCACAGTATATCCACTTGCGGAAACTCCTTACTCGGCACACGTACTATATTCGCACAGCCCGAAAGCAAGCCAAAAACAAGCGTGTACATGCAGTTCACGGGCACATTTGACGGTGCGATATGAAACGCCAGTCCACGCCCGAGTCGCCTCTCGGAAACATGCTTTTCCTGTTTCCCCTCATTCACACTTACGGCTTCCGGTACCCCTTCGCATGACCGCAAAAAATCCTTCTTTTTCTTACTGATTGACCCCTTGCGTATAAAAAAACCAAACGTCAGCACATCCGGATACGCCTTCGCCTCTCTGTCTCCGCGTATCTCCGTCGCCCACGCATCCAGCATATCACACACCCGCTCGTCATATGGTATCACAGGTGTGCAATTAATATGCTCATCTCCAACTAAAATCTCCATTTATTCATCGCTCCCCCAATATATCTCTTAATTCCCTCGGAAGCACATTTAAGATAGCTACACGATTCTTCCCCTCGAGATAATACTCATTTAGTTTGCTCTTATCATACCTTCGGATCCTATCATCTTTCGTTGAGGATTCAAGCAAATCCGTAAAGTATCTCTCCCAACTGAAATAAACTCCACTATCTATGTAATCCTCAGGGTGTGCCAGGATATCATCAAGATTTTTGACTTCAACCACACCCGAACGAAGAATAACCCATTCAAATGATTCAGGGAAATACATTCCAACATTCGATTTACTCTTAGCCACTGCCATAACCCTAGCTACGTAAGCACCAAAGGCAGCCCCATCAGCAATCACCATTACATGCTTATCCTTTGAGATACTCTCAAGCTGCGTGGCAATCCCCGCATTGCCTTCTGAACTGATGCACTCCACGTTACCATCGAGGTGATGATAAAACTGATACCCCGACTTCGTGTCCTCAATCAAAAGAACCACCTTCTCCGAACTATTCATAACCTGGTCCGGAAAAAGCGGATAAAACTCATGGTAAATCTTCTCAGGAAAATGGTACTTTCCTGTAGTCCTGATACCATATATCTCGTTTACACTGTATGGGATATAATTCAATGGTTGTCTGGAAATAATGACGTAGTAATTCGAAGAATTCCGTACTGCCTCCGCAAAATCTTTCGTGAATATAAAAGAATAATCCTCATCAAAAAAAATGATACTGTTCTCGTATGCATCCAACACAGTCTTCCACAGACCTGCATCACCTGAGAACGCAACACATGGGACATCAGACGTCATCATGATTCCAGACTCCTGCCCATATCTACCATACGTCTGTATCAAGTCCACCAACGTTGTTTTTCCCGTGGCACTATCACCCTGGATAACAGTAACATTTCTCTTTATCTCAAACTCATATTTGAGCCTCTCAGCTTCTATGATTACTCTGTGTTTTCCCTTCATAGTCTACGCCCCGTCCATAGATTATACGTACTTTATAGCGACATGTGTATACTCATCCATATTTGATACTGTCTTATCCTCATTAACAATTCTGATTTCAAAAGGCTCACATCCGTCAAACGGCATGAAGTAACGTAGATTAACCTCGACATCGTGCTTCTCACCGATCTTCAACAACCACTTGGCGCAGTTCTCTCCACAACTAGTCGCATTAAACTCAAGCTCCGGCCTCTCATAAATCGAAATCAGTGTCTGCAGCCCTCCAGACAGCCTTTCTGGAGGAATCGGCCCCAACAAATCATTCCGGATCAATTCACCACCCGCATACTCTGATTTATCAATGTCTTTAAGCATTTCCTGCACAAAAACGTCTTCAAACCATTCCGGCCGATAATTAAACCTAAACCAGGATGGTCCATGTATCACGTTCTCCTTATCTCCAAAGTAAATAGATAACACTGTTCACCTAATCTCCTTCCAAAACCAAGCATTGATCTTCGTCCTCATTATGTCACAGTCGCGAAAAAAAGTCAACTTATCCGGATTCCAAAGCATCTTACGCATCTTCCGAGCAAATCCACATCGCAATGTCATTTTGCTCGAAAACTAAGCCCCCTCATAAACGCTTCCTTATTTTCTTCTTCGCACTCGTGGTCGGTCGGCCGAGATCTGCTCTTGCACCGATCGCGCACTTCACTTCCTGAAACATGGGCACCTCCGACATTGTTTGCCTGAAGTACTTCAATTATACTTCAATGCTACTTCAATATCAAGTTCAATGTCACTTCAATATCATTTTAAACTACTTCACACGGGGATATTTTAAATTTGTTCTTGATTCTTTTCAAATCATGTTATATAATAATAGTGGAAGTAGGGCTTCCTATTTTCCCACGCTCAATGATGACGAGTGACGGTTCTGACTCGTCGGTAAAATAAAAATTGACCGAGCGATGGAATAATCTTGGGGCTGGCCATAAGTGTCAGCCCCATTTTTAATTGGCTTATTTGTAACTTTAGCCCTGTTGATAGCCTCGTGAACCGCAGAAATAGCACGTGCATCCATCTCTTTATCATTTTCTGATCTCGATCGATTGCTCGTGTATATCTTAACTTCTATTCTTTCTCCATTTAGTTCTCTACTTATCCGTTTTATACATTCACTGCCTGTCGTCACACATATACATCTTCTCCAAATCAACCAAAAACATCCCATCCCCCTCTTTATCCTTAACCCAGTCCGAAAACCCGGATTTAGAAAACAGTATAAGTCCAGATGTTTTATACTTACTACCAAGCAGGTTTCTCTTCTCATCCAATTGTTCATATACCTGCTTATCAAGAACCTCATTTTTATACTTGCATTCACCAATTAAGACCTTTTTACCGGGACTAGCCAGCGCAACAACATCAATATCTGTCTGTTCTTTTTTTTCAGTATTAGTTCCCCACCAGGTCCCAACTTTAGTAATCAAATCTCCAAACTCACCCTCTATCCCTTTTTTCAATGTATATGTCCTGCACATTTCCTCAAAAACATGTCCCATATAGTCAGATACCATTGGCTTGACCACCTTCTGGTAGTAAATCTCACCACCTCCGGCCTCGATTACACTAAGGCCATCCTGGACAAACCGATACCAGAATCTAAACATCATATCCTTCAGGTTGTAAAGTACCTTCTTGTTATTGTTCTCACCTGTCATCGCATGGATCTTCTCCACCAATTCAGCTGTGATTAAGGATTTTAAGGCCTGTGCAACCGATGATGAATCTAAATGAAGCTTGTCCGCAATCTTTCCGGGCTTATTGACTCCCGAAGCTATCATCCCAATAATTGAAGAATAAAGTGGCACATTCCTAAACTCCTGCGTCAAATAGTTCTGCGGTTCCTCAAAAAGATATCCGGATTTTGAAAAAATATTCCGAACGATATTCTCATCCAAAGAGATACTATCATCAAAAAGTGACAGATACTTTGCAACTCCACCGGTCACACCATAAACAATAGCCTTTTCCTCCGCAGTATAGTTAGGAACAAAAAGAGCAGAGTCCATGTAATCAAATTTGCTCAATCTGATCTGTGCTGTCCTTCTTCCAAAAATAGGACTTTTTTCACTCAAGACCTTTTTCTCCATGAAACTAATCGATGAACCGCTCAGGATCAGAAACATCTGACCGGATTTCCATTCATTATCAATGTATGATTGCATCAATGACAGTAACCCCGGATCTGATTCAGCCAAATACTGAAACTCATCAATAACAACCACTACTCTCTCTTTTTTACACATGTTAGAAAGATAGGAAAAAAGCGACTCGAAGGAATCCAAAGAAAACGAAGCCATATCCGGAGAAAATCTCTCCAAAACACAGCTCGTAAATAGTCTCAGATTTCGCTCGGGTAGCGTTTGCACTGCCGTGAAGAATACCGGATTCAGTTTCTCTGTGAACTTCCTGAGAAGCATAGTCTTCCCTATTCTTCTGCGACCATATAAAACACACATTTGGAAACCTGCTTTATCATATAGGTCTTGCAAAGACCTGAGTTCATCGCTCCTTCCAAAGAATGGCTCATTCATGGGCTTCACCCTCTCTTCGATGCTATACTGAGATTAACTTCACTGAAGTTAACCTCAGTATAGCATCGATTCATCTCTATGTCAATCGGTTTTTTCATCTTCATGAATCCATGGCGGATTCCCTTTTTCAGGTTGACAAACATATCAATTGCTACGAACTCAATTCTGAACATATGTCCAACAAAGCCTTATACTGTTCCTTTTGCTGTACGTTCCAGTCAGGCCTCTGATCAGCTATTTTCTTGAGTCTTGAAACAGCCAATTCCTTATCTGCATTGTCAAATGATACGCTTCTATCTCCTAGCGCATACGCAACAGCCTTTGCAAGTAGCATTGCTTCGTCAAATGTCAATTTATCCATCCACCTGGT